>JBCNOX010000068.1:0-14478 GCA_039593645.1 Pseudoduganella sp. | reverse complement strand
CGGCGTGAAGCCGCACGTGCTGCGCTATTGGGAACAGGAATTCACCCAGCTGAAACCGGTCAAGCGGCGCGGCAACCGCCGCTATTACCAGCACCATGAAGTGCTGCTGATCCGCCGCATCCGCGAGTTGCTGTACGAGCAGGGTTTTACCATCAGCGGCGCCCGCAATAAGCTCGATAGCCGGGCAGCCGATTCGGCTCAAGACGAGTATGATGAAACCCCAGGCATGGCCCACGAAGCGCCGCCGCTGGACAGTGAGATGCTGCGCAGCGAGCTGCAAGGCATCCTTGAACTACTAAAGTTGTAAGCAGCTGTAGCAAGGGCGCTTAGGCGTCCTTTTTTTCGGTTAGACTCGGCTAAACTGTTAAACCATTGGTGCTACAATATTAACGTTATGATTTTGCTAGTGATATTGCAGACGCTGGCTCCGTTCCCAAGCTAGGAATTCAAGAGGGAAGACAATGATTCGCGTAGCCATCTGTGACGACCACCAGATTGTACGGGCGGGATTCAAGCAAATCTTTTCGTCGTCGGACGAATTCAGCGTAGTTGCTGAAGGCAGTACAGGGCGCGAAGCGCTCGACATCGCACGCAAGGAAGTGTGTGACGTACTGTTGCTTGATATTGCCATGCCGGACCAGAGCGGTATCGATACTCTGCGTACCATCCGCCAGGGCCAGCCGGACTTGCCGGTGCTGATCCTGTCCGGCTATCCGGCCCAGCAATATGCGCTCAACCTGTTCAAGATGGGCGCCAACGGGTACCTGAACAAGGAATGCGAGGCGGAGGAGCTGATCAACGCCGTGCGCACCGTGCATCAGGGCCGCCGCTATGTCAGTTCGCAAGTGGGCGAACTGCTGGCGCAAAGCTTTGACCGCGATCCGAATACAGCCCTGCATACGGAGCTGTCGGACCGCGAATTCCAGGTGTTCCTGCGCCTGGCCCGCGGCGCCACCGTGTCCGATATCGGCACGGCGCTTTCGCTGAGTATCAAGACGGTTAGTACGTATCGCACGCGCATTATGGAGAAGATGGGCTTGCAGTCGAATAGTGACTTGACGTACTACGCAATGAAGAACAACTTGCTCGATTGAGAGTGAAACGTCTGGTTACACTTTTGCGGTGCTGCACAATTAGCTTTCCGTGCGGCAGCATCTTGCTGCGGGTCTATAATGGGGAAAATGTACTTCACCATCGAACCAGCGCCGCGGCACAGGCTGCCGCTTTATAAAACGCTCCTGTGCGTCACCTGCGCGCTGATCCTGATCGTCAATGGTTTCAGCCTGTTTCATAACCTGCAATCGCTGAAGGGCGCCAATGAGCAGTTGGCGCTCAGTTCGCGCGTGGCCGAGCGCCTGCAATACCTGAATGTGCTGGTGCTTGACGCCGACAGCAGCGCACGCGGCTATTTCATTTCCGGCAAAGAGACTTACCTCGGCCCGACCCGCTCGGTCGTCACCGAATCCGAGCACCAGTTCCGCGAGCTGGAAAAGCTGCTCGCCAATAATCCAATCCAGTTGAAAAACCTGCAGCAATTGCAGGTGCTGGTGCGCAAGCGCATTGCCACCCTGACCCAGGCCATCGAGGTCTACAAGCACGGCGGGCTGGAAGATATCGTCAATATTGCCAAGGTCAGCGACGAGCGCAGCGGCATGGATGAAATCCGCCTGCAGGTGGTGATCATGGTGCGCGAGCAGAGCGAAGCCATGTCGGCGCGCGCCGCCAGCTTCTATCAGGAATACCAGAAGGCCGTGGTGATGGGCGCCGGTATCAATGCCGTTGCGATCGTGGTGCTGGTAATGTTCTACCAGCTGGTGCGGCGCAGTTTCGTGCACCGTGCGGCGGTGGAGCATGCGCTGCAGCTTTCCAACGAAAGCCTGGAATCGATGGTGCAGCAGCGTACTGAACAGCTATCGGTATTGTCGCGCCACCTGATTTCGATCAGCGAAGAAGAAAAGATGCGCCTGTCGCGTGAACTGCACGACGAGATGGGGGCCAACCTGACTTCGATCAGCATGGACATCGCGGCCGTCGCGCACCAGCTGCAGAAAACCAATCCCGAACTGGCGGCCCAGTTGCGCCGCGCACGCGGTACCCTGGTCGATACAGTTGAACTGAAGCGCCGCATCATCGAAGACTTGCGCCCAAGCCTGCTGGACAACCTGGGCCTGTGCGCGGCCATCGACAGCTACTGCGAAGACTTCACGCGCATGACCAATATTCCGTGCGAGACCGAGATCGGACCGGACATCGATGCGGTGGCCAAGGCCGGCGACAGCAGCCTGTCGATTGCGCTGTTCCGTATCGTGCAGGAATCGCTGACCAATATCCGCAAGTACGCCAAGGCCGGCCATGTCAGCGTCTCGCTCAAGCTGCAGCGCGACGACATGCTGGTGCTGCGCATTATCGATGACGGCATCGGGATTGCCGCGCCGACGCTGGCCAAGCCAATGTCGCATGGCTTGCTGGGAATGCGGGAGCGGGCTTTGCTGCTGGGTGGGGTATTGAATATCCGTCGGGGGCGGGGAGATCGGGGAACCTGTATCGAGGTTTATATTCCCCTCAAGGGCCGGGGCAAGCGCACTGGCGGCGTGCCCCCGGCCATGCTGCAACCTAGCAGCAAGCTACATCAGCGAGCAGGCGATCATATTCCGTCTTCGCCACCTTATAGCACTCGCCCGCATAACGTTCCAGACCTTCACGATCAATCACAGTGATGTTGCCGCGGCGGTAGGTGATCATGCCGTCTTCCTGCAGCTTACCGGCGGCAGCGGTGATCGATTCGCGGCGTACGCCCAGCATGATCGAGATCATCTCCTGGGTCACCTTCAGTTCATTGCTCGGGGAGCGGTCCAGGCGGTCCAGCAGCCAACGGCACAATTTCTGCTCGATCGAGCTGTGACGGCCGCCGACAGCGTTCTGGGCCATCTGAGCGAACAAGGCAGCGTTATAGCGCATCAGCAGCTGGGGCAGGGCGCCGCCCTTGTTGAAGGCGTCGCGCAGGGCTTGCGCCTTGATGCGGTAGCCGTAACCGGCGCTTTGCACCACGGCGGTGCTCATGGCGCGCTCACCGGCAAACATCGACACGCCCACCACGCCTTCGTGGCCGACCACGGCGATCTCGGTGGTGGCACCATCTTCCATCACGTACAGCAGGGACAGGATGGCGGTAGTCGGGAAGTAGACGTATTCCAGCTTGCTGCCGAATTCGAACAGTTCCTTGCCGAAAGGCAGCTGCACCAGCTCCAGGTGCTCGAACAGGGACTCCAGTGCTTCACGAGGGAGGGCTGCCAGCAGTTCATTTTGCTGGGCGCCGCTGTAGCTGACAACCGGCCGGGACGCAACTTTGAACTCCGTCGAGCCGATAGGCATTGCTTGCGGCAGCGAGTTCTTGGCAGAGACGCTAAGTTGAGTGTTGTTCATTTTATCCTCACAGAACTAAAGTACACGGTATTGCAGTCGGCATTCCTAGGGTGCTGCTTGCCGATCGCGTTGGTAATACTTTAATTTTCTATGTGAGAGATGAACATAAGACCTGTTACCTCCATCATGTAGGCTGGCAACATGGCAGTTTGTCAGGCTAGTCCTACAACATTGTAATTTTAGCTGGCGCACTGTTGAAAAATGGGGACGTACCCCGTTTTTCCAGGGCTGAAAAATGGGGTACGTCCCCATTTTCTAAGTCCCCGTTTTTCAAACGGAACAGTCGGAGGGCCTGGTTCAGGATTGCTGTTTCCGTGTGGACACGGCTTGCGCTTTCCGAGGCTGGTGGCCCGGCGGCGTCGAGCTGAGCGTTGCCGCTTTCCACCTTGCTGACCGAGTCGCCGATCAGGTGCTTGATTTCCAGCGCGGCGGCGGCTGACCGCTGGGCCAGGATGTTGGTCTAGAAGGCGATGCCGCCAATCACGCCAATAATGTCGGAAATTGGGTCGGAACTGCTGCGAATTGCAGCCATTGTGTCGACAACGGGCGCCAACACTGGCGCCGCCGCGCTGGGCCGCGCCGGCCGCCTGCCGCATCAGTTGGCGGCCATCCTCGGCGTGGGCGCTGTTGCAGCGAACGGCAGCGTCCAGCTCTTCCATCGCGCTCACGGTCACGTGCAATGCTTCCGCCTGGGTGCTGGTGGATCCGTTCAGCGCCGTGCTGCCGCTGGCCAGCTCATCGGCTGCGCTGGCAATGCGTGCGGCGCCGCTGCGGATATTTGCTACCAGGGTATCGAGTGCGGCGGTCATGCCGCTGAAGGCGTTGGCCAGTCCGCCGATTTCGTCCTGCGCCGGGGAAGCGATGCGCACGCTGAGGTCGCCCGCTGCGGCGGCGCGCACGGCGTGGTTCAACTGGCGGATGTCGCGGGTGAACGAAGCATAGAAACCGGCGCCCAGCCCGCTCGCCAGCGCAATCGCCGGCGCTGCTGCCGGACAGGGCGTGCTGGTCTTTTTGCGGCGCGATAATGATGCAAGGCAATTGTTACCTCGTGTTGAATCGGGGCATAATGCGCGGTAATCAACTTATTCCGAACTCCATGCACGTAATCCTGGTAGAAGACGACGCAGTATTGGCCGATGGCGTGGTGCGGGTGTTGTCCGGCCACGGCATGAAGGTGGAGCTGCTGCAGAACGGCACGGAAGCCGACGCCTTGCTGCAGCGCCCAGGCCCGGTCGACGTGCTGGTGCTCGATATCGGCCTGCCCGGCCTGGACGGCTTTGAAGTGGTGCGCCGCCTGCGTGCGCGCGGCAGCCAGTTGCCGGTGCTGTTGCTGACGGCGCGCGACGCGGTGGAAGACCGCGTGCGCGGCCTGGAGCTGGGCGCCGACGACTACCTGGTCAAGCCGTTTGCCACGCCCGAACTGGTGGCCCGCCTGCGCGCTTTGGCGCGGCGCCATGCGCCGAAACCGAGCGTGCTGCAAATGGGTTCGCTGGTGCTCGACCTCGGGGCCAAGCGCGCCCGCGTGCGCGATACGGTGATCGACCTGTCGGTGCGCGAATGGGCGGTGCTGGAATACCTGCTGCAGCACAGCGCGCGCGTGGTCAGCAAGCAGCAGATCATCGACGCCATCCTGCCGTGGGGCGAGGACGTCACGCCGAACGCGGTGGAGGTCTATATCTCGCGCATCCGCCAGAAGACGGCCGACGCCGGCATCAGCATCCGCACCATCCGCGGCTTTGGTTATATGCTGGAAGCGGCAAATGGATAGCGATCTTGGATAGCATCCGCCTGCGCCTGCTCAAGTGGCTGATCGGCCCGGTTCTCCTGCTGAACCTGGCCGGCGTGGCCCTGAGCTATGCATTGGCCTGGATACCGGCCCAGATTGCCTTCGACCAGTCGCTGAGCGATGCTGCCGCCATGCTGGGCGCCCGCCTCAGCGAACGCCAGGGGCGCCTGGTGCTCGATCTGCCGCCGGCCGCCGAGCGCGCCTTGCGCGAAGACGAACTCGATCAAGTCTATTTTTCCGTGCGCGATAACCAGGGCCGGCTGGTGGCGGGCGATGCCGTGTTGCCGGTCCTGGCGGCGCGCGGTGGAGCACCTGCCGTTGACGCCACTGTGGCAGATCAAGCTGTGCGCATGGTGGCGCTGCCGGTACTGGCCGGCCAGCAGCAGGGCATCGTGGTCGTAGCCAAGACGCTGCGCAAGCGCGGCCAGGCGCGCACGGCCATTGTGCGGGCGATGTTGCCGCTGGCAGCAGTGTTTACGCTGGCTTCAATCGGGCTGGTCTGGTTTTCGGTCACCAACGGCTTGTCGCCGCTGCACCGGGTAAGGGCCGGCATCCAGGCGCGCAGCGCCGACGACGTGTCGCCGATTTCAGCGGCCCATGTGCCGCTTGAAGTAATGCCGATGGTGCATTCGTTTAACGGCTTGCTGGAGCGCGTGCGCGAAGGGGCCCAGGCGCAGCAAGACTTCCTGGCCAATGTGGCGCACCAGCTGCGCACTCCGCTGGCCGGGATGCGCACCCAGATCGAACTGCTGGCAGCGCAGGTGCGCACCCCGTCCGCCGAGGCATCGCTGGCGATGATGCAGGCCTCGACCGAGCGCATGATCCGCCAGGTCAACCAGTTGCTGGCGCTGGCGCGCGCCGAGCCGGGGCTGCACAAGGCACGCATGGAGCGCATGTCGCTCGACCAGTTGCTGGAAGAATCGATCCAGCATTTCGTCGAGCAGGCGCTGCGCAAAGACATCGACCTTGGCTTCGACTTGCGGCCGACCAAGGTGACCGGTGACCGTTTCCTGCTGCGCGACCTGGTCGACAACCTGGTCGACAACGCGATCCGCTACACGCCGCCCAAGGGTTCGGTGACCGTCAGCTGCTTCCCGCATCTCGGCGGCGGCATGCTGACCGTGGAAGATTCGGGGCCCGGTATTCCGCCGGCCAAGCGGGCGGCCGTTTTCCAGCGCTTCCAGCGGCTGGACCAGAAGACCAACGGCAGCGGCATCGGCCTGGCGATCGTGCGCGATATCGCCACCACCCATGGTGCCAGCGTGGCCATCGACACCCCCGCCAGCGGGCAGGGCGCGCTGTTTTCCGTGTATTTCCCCTCCTAAACTGCTGCTGTCAGGTATTTGTCAGGTTTTCCTCAGGGTAATGCAAGCTTGCTTGTCTAGACTTGCACTATCAAATACCCGCAATGGAGCAAATACATGGACCAGCGAAAGGCCAGCACCTCCCGCCAGATGGGCGTGACGCTGATTGAACTGATGGTGACATTGGCAATTATTGCCATTCTTTCCGCAGTGGCGATCCCTGCTTACGGCGATTACGTCAAGACCGGCCGGTTGCCGCAGGCTACCAACAACCTGTCCAGCATGCGTGCCAAGCTGGAGCAATATTTCCAGGATAACCGCACCTATCTCGGCGCGTGCGCCAATGGCACCATCGCCGCGCTGCCTGCCGAGGATGACTTTACCTATTCCTGCCCGACTCTGACGGCCACGACCTATGTCGTCAAGGCCGAGGGCCGCGGCAAGGTGGCCGGTTTCACTTTCACGATCGACCAGTCGAACAATAAAGAGACCATTGCCTTGCCGACCGGCTGGGGCACCGCATCCGAGGCGGCGCCGGTGAAGTGCTGGGTGCGCAAGAAGGGCGGCATATGCTGACGCGCCGCCAGCAGGGCGTCAGCCTGGTCGAACTGGTGGTTGGCATTGCCATCCTGGCGGGCCTGCTCGCCATGGCCGTGCCTGCGTTTGGCCGCTGGATCCAGGACACGCAAGTGCGCACGGCAGCCGAATCCATCCTCAACGGCTTGCAGACCGCGCGCGCCGAAGCAGTGCGGCGCAACACCATCGTGCGCTTCATGCTGACCGATAAGGACGGCAAGGTGAGCTGGAGCGTCGGTTGTCCCACGCCGACCGCCGATTGCCCTGCGACCATCCAGACCCGCGAGGCGGCCGAATCGGGCACGCTGGCAAAAGTCACGGTCAGTGCCGATCCGCTGCCAGTGCCGGCGCCGGCCGGGTATTTCACCGGGCTGATCTCCGACGCCGGTGAACTGCCGGCCGAGGTCAATTTCGATGGCCTGGGCCGCGTGTTCACCCCGGCCGCCGGCGCAGTGTTTACCCGTGCGGACGTCACCAGCACCTCGAGCAGCGAGGCGCGCCGCTACGTTGTCGTGATCGGCACCGGCGGCCAGATCCGGATGTGCGACCCGAAGATGCCTTACGCCACCGATCCGCGTGGCTGCAGCTAAGGAGAACCCTATGAAACCAAAACGTATATTGCGCCAGCAGGGCGGCATCGCACTGGTGGAAGCCCTGGTGGCCATGGTGATCTTTGCCTTTGGCGTTCTGGCCATGGTCGGCCTGCAGTCGGCCGCAGTGCGCCAGGTCAGCGACGCCAAGTACCGCATCGACGCTGCCAACGTGATCAGCCAGTCGCTCGGCGCGATGTGGGCGGACCGCGCCCACATCGAATCCTATGCAGTCAGGGACCAGGCTGTGACGTCCCTGCCTAACGGGAAGCTGACCATCGTGGTGCCCGGACCGTGGAACCCGAACGCCGGCGTCACGGTGACGGTGACCGTGACCTGGCAGGCGCCGGGCGAGAGCAACGCTCACACCCAGACCAGTGTGCAACTCATCGCAGGATAAAAGGAATAATCAAATGCGCGATAAGCAAAACGGTTTCGGCCTGGTCGAAATCATGGTGGGCCTGGGCGTCGGCATGCTGGCCATGGTGGTGGTGATGCAGGTGTTCAGCCAGGCGGAAGCCCAGAAGCGTACTTCGACTGGCGGCGCGGATGCCCAGAGCACCGGGGCGATCGCCTTGTCCATGATCGAGCGCGACACCAAGATGGCCGGTTGGGGCATGGCCAACTCGATGTTCTCCAATTGCAATAAAATCTATTCCTATTGCGATGGCGATTTGAGCTGCGGCGGCACGGAAGGCGCGATCAACGGCTTCTCGCTGGCATCGGCCGTCATCACCGACGGCGGCACCAAGCCCGACAGCATACTGGTGCAATACTTCGCCAATCCAACGGAAGGCTCGTTCAGCTATCCGTCCAGCACGGAACTGCGCAGCAATATGCCGCAGCCATCGTCGGAACTCAATGTCGGTAATACGGCCGGCTGCCACGAGGGCGACCTGATTCTGGTGCAGCAGGCCGGCAAGTGCACCCTGATGCAGGCCACGCAAATCCAGGACCAGGCCTTGAAAATCCAGCACAATCCAGGCGCCAGCGGCCATTTCAACCCGCCGGCCAACTACCAGAATGCCAACAACTGGCCGGCTTACACCAAGCCGGCCCAGCTGTCCTGCTTCAGCGCGCCGCCGGCCGGTGCCCTGTTCCAGCGCGGCTACAGCGTCAACAACCTGCACCAGTTGCTGCGCTCGGACAATTCGGTCAATCCGGCGGTGGTCAATGAAGTCGTCGCGCCCGAAGTCATCGATATGCAACTTGAATATGGAGTGTCGCTGGCCAACGATCCATCGGTGAGTTCCTGGGTTCCGGCGACCGGAAGCTGGGCCAGCCCCACGGCGGCGGACTTCCAGCGGGTCAAGGCGGTGCGTGTCGCGCTGGTCGTGCGCAGCATCCAGTATGAAAGGCCGGAACCGAACCAGCAGTGCGCAACCACCACCGTGGCGATGGCGAGCAAGTGGTCGAGCTGGGCAAAGTTCGATACCACCACCTATCCGGCTGACTGGAAGTGCTACCGCTACAAGGTATTCGAAACCATCGTGCCTTTGCGCAATGTCATTTGGGGATAAGACCATGAATCACAGCAAACGAGCCGGCGCAGTCCGGCATGCATGGGAGCAGGGCGTGATCCTGCCCGTCACCCTGATCGTGCTGGTGGCGATGACGCTGGCAGGCATTGCGCTGCTGCGATCGGTCGACACATCGGCTGTTATTGCAGGCAACCTGGCCTTCAAGCAGAGCGCCACCGCCAGCGGCGACGCCGGTGTGGAAGCGGCGATTGCCTGGCTGATCCAGACCGCGCCAACCGGTTCACTCGACCAGGACATGCCGGCCAGCGGCTATTACGCCACGCGCCAGGATGCGCTTGACTTGACCGGTAACAAGCGCCTGCCCGAGGCAACTGGCGATGACGACCTGGACTGGAACAATGGCAATCTTGTGACCAAGCTCCAGGCCGATGCGGCCGGCAACGAAGTGGCCTATGTGATCCACCGCATGTGTGCAAGCGCCGGGCCGCTGGATGCCCGCACTTGCTCCACGCAGCAAATGTTCAAGAAGGGCCAGGACGAAGGTTCGCAGGGCGCGATGGAAGGCTACCGCCCGCCCAAGTTCGACAGCTCGGCAACCCGGGCTTTCTATCGTATTACGGCACGGGTGACCGGGCCGAGGAACACCACCAGCTACGTTCAGGCTGTGGTCTCAATCTAACGCAGGAGAATTCAGATGGACTGGACCAATGTCCCACAGTCGGGCCTGCGTGCCTTGCTCGCGTCGCTCGGGCTGAGCCTGGTAATGGCCGTGCAGCCGGCCGGCGCCGGCCCGACCGAACTGGCCGATATCCCGCTGGCCAACGCGTCGACCGCCCCGATCTTGCCCAACATTATGTTGGACCTCGACAATTCCGGCAGCATGGCGTGGAGCTATATGCCCGATTACGTGCGCTACACCTCGCTCGGCAATTTCGGCACCAACTGCCGCGGGCCGAACAAGGACAACAACCTGGTGGTGTGCGAACCCGGCGATCCGCCATTCTTTGCCAGCGCTTTCAACGGCCTGTATTACAACCCGGCGATCCGCTACATGTGGCCGACCAAGGCCGACGGTACGCACCTGGCCGACCATAAGGGCAATACCTCGTATGTGGCGCCGTGGAGTGCCGTGCCGAGCGATGGCTATGGCGTCCAGATGATCGACGACACCAGTGCCGAACCGCCGAACGCCACCCCGTGCAAGGGCGTGGTCTCGGGAGGCAACTGCCCGCGCCTGGCGAAAACGGCGGTGGTCAACCTGGTGACCGGCTACCCGGAGCGCATGTGGTGCAGGACTTCCGCCGATGTGCCGCCGAGCCAGAACTGCAAGCCGGCAGTCGAGAATGGCAGCTATCTGTATCCGAACAATGACTTCAAGACCTTGTATGTAAAGGATGGCGCGCCGTTCTACTATAACGTCAGCGTCGAGTGGTGCAAGACCGCGGATAACGCGCCATACCAGAACTTCGGCAAGGCCGGCAGCTGCCAGGCCAAGAAGACCAGCACCTACAAATATGTGCGCTATTACAACTGGTCCCGCGTCGACATCACCCCGACCACGAAGTTCCCGGCCAAGGCCGCCAGCCGCACCGATTGCGCCGGCGCGACTTGCACCTACCAGGAGGAGATGTCGAACTTCGCGACCTGGTACGCCTGGTACCGCACGCGCACGCAGATGACCAAGAGCGCGATCGGCCAGGCCTTCAAGGACGTGCGCGGCACTCCGGTTTCGACCGATCCGGACGATTCGGCCTACCTGCACGCACGTGTGGGCTTGACCACGATCAACAACCCGATCGCACTCAATATCGACAACTTCGACGCGACCCAGAAAGGTTTGTTCTATACCAACCTGTACAAGTTCGATCCCCTGGGCGGGACGCCGCTGCGCACTTCGCTCGACTCGCTCGGCAAGATGTACATGGGCACCAGCTCCACTTACAAGGACCCCGTGCAGTATTCCTGCCAGAAGAACTTCACCATCCTGGCAACGGACGGCTACTGGAACGACGGCTACAGCGGCGTGGGCGACACCGATGGCGTTGCCAGCGCGACCCTACCATCGCGCGACGCGCTGAAAACCGCCAATACCCTGGCCGACGTGGCGTATTACTACTACCACACCGACCTGCGCACCTCCTGCTCGGCGAAAGACGTTTGCACCGATAACGTTGCGCCATCGGGCGCCAATGCGGACGTGGACGACGTGGCGCAGCACCAGCATATGACCACGTTCACCATCGGCCTCGGGGTGGACGGCACGCTGACTTACGACCCGAACTACAAGACCAGCGCTTCGGGCGACTATTTCAATATCAAGCAGGGCGTGACCAAATGGCCGGCGCCATACAGCAACCAGCCCGAAACCATTGACGACCTGTGGCATACGGCCGTCAACGGCCGCGGCACCTACTTCAGCACCAAGGACCCGGCGGCGCTCGAGGGCGGCTTGCGCAGGGCGCTGCGCAGCATCGACAGCGTGACCGGCAATGGCGCGGCGGCGGCAACCAGCGCCCTGCAGCCTACCGCGGGCGACAACTTCATCTACGTGGCGACCTACCGTACCGTGAAGTGGGACGGTGATGTCAGCGGCTACGAGCTCAACCTGTCGACCGGCGAAGTGTCGAAAACGCCTTTCTGGCAGGCGGAGCCTCTGCTGCGCGCCAAGATCGCCGCGTCCGGCGACAGCGACACGCGCGTGATCTACACGGCCGACGGCACTACCCGCACCCTGTTCAAGAGCGGCACTGGCGGCCTGACGGCGGCCCAGCTCGCCATGTTCGACCCCAACAAGCTGAGCCAGGCCAGCGAATGGTCCAGCAACCAGAAAACCGCGGCGACTCCTGCCTCGCTGGTGAACTACCTGCGCGGACAAGACCGCTATGAAGACCAGGAACGCGACCTGAAATATGGTGCTTACGAGCGCCTGTACCGCGATCGCGAGAAGGCGCTGGGCGATATCGTTCACGCCCAGCCGATCTACGTGAAAGCGCCGCCGTTCAATTTCGACGACGAAGGCTATCTCGAGTTCAAGACCGCCAATGCGGAGCGCCAGCCGACGCTGTACGTCTCGTCCAATGATGGCATGCTGCACGCCTTCGATGGCGAAAGCGGCCAGGAGCGCTGGGCCTACGTGCCGCCAATGGTGTTGCCAAATATGTGGCGCCTGGCTGACGCCAACTATGGAAGCCAGCACCGCTACTATCTGGATGGTCCGCTGGCGATGAGCGATGCGAAGCTCAATGGCAGCTGGAAGACTGTCCTGATCGGCGCGATGGGCAAGGGCGGCCGCGGCTACTTTGCGCTGGACGTCACCAATCCCAACGATCCGCGCCCGCTGTGGAACTATACGGCCGAGAATAACCCGAAGATGGGTTACAGCTTTGGTACCGCCTTCATCACCAAGATGAACGATGGCAGGTGGGTGGCTGTCCTGGCCTCCGGTTACAACAACGTACCAGAAGGCACGAAGTATGCCGGCGCCGACGGCGGCGGCCATATCTTCATCCTCGACCTGGCCAGCGGTACCTTGCTGAAAACCATTTCGACCGGCGTTGGCACCACCGCTAACCCAAGCGGCCTGGCGCGCATCAACGTCCGCTCGCCGGATTTCACGACCAATAACACCGCGGCCGGCGCATACGGCGGCGACCTGACCGGCGCCATGTGGCGCTTCGACCTGGAGCTGGGCACGGCCAGCAAGGTGGCGAATTTCCCTGGCAAGCCGATCATGGTAGCGCCGGTCATCAGCCAGATCGCGGACAAGCTGGCGATCTTCTTCGGTACCGGCCGCTACTTGGGCCAGAGCGACCTGGACGATGTCGATACCCAGAGCATCTACGGCATCAAGGACGATGGCGTCACCACCGTCAGCAGCACTGCCGAGCTGGTGCAGCAAACGGTGACCACGTCGGGCCCTAACCGCAATATCAGCCGCAACGCTGTCGAGTGGTCCAGCAAGATGGGCTGGTATGTGGACCTGCCGGACTCCGGCGAGCGCGTCACCCTGTCGCCGCAGCTGTTCCTGGGCACGCTGATCTTTGCGTCCACGGTGCCATCGGTGTCGGCTTGCCAGCCTGGCGGCTATAGCTGGCTGTACCAGCTTGATTACAAGACTGGCGGCAATGTGCAGGTGAATGTGGCGGGCGGTTTGAAATATGCCTCCCCGATTGTCGGCAACAGCGTGGTCAAGCTGCCAAACGGCACGCCGATGATCTACCCGGTGGGCGCCTCGAACGGCATGGGCGTCCCGCAGGTATTGCGCATTGGTCCGGACGATCCTAACGCCGCCAAGATCCGCGTCCTGTGGCGCGAAATCTCGGATTGACGGGATTGTGATGGCAAACCGTCTGCGGCCCTGGCTGGCCCTACTGGTCTCAGCCCTGGTGCACCTTGGCCTGGGCCTGTTCCTGGTGGGGCAGGCCAGCCGCGCCGCGAGCGAAGGCGGCAGCGCGGCACGGCCAGGACCGGTCATGACGGTGCGGCTGCTCGGCGCTGCGCAGCCGGCGGCGCTGCCCAGCCGCGAGCGGCCGCCGGCCGACGCGTCCCCCGTGACGGCGGCGGCTGCCAACTCGGCACCGGCCGGCGAGGCGCAGCAGCAGGCCGAACGGCATTATTTCGGCCCGGACGCCATGACCCGGCAACCGGAAGTGGCCGAGGGAATGGTGGCCGGCAAGCTCCTGGTAGTGCCGGGCATTACCCCGCAAACCGTGGACCTGCAAGTCTGGATCAGCGACGAAGGGACGGTGGAACGCGTGACCCTCGATTCGCCAATGTCCGAAGAAGAAGAGCAGTTGCTGCTGGCCGCTTTCGCCAGCGTCAGGTTCCAGCCGGGACGGATCGGCCGCATCGCCGTTCGCGGCCACCTGGCGATGCAAGTCATGCTGGACGACACCCTCCGGATGTGAGGGGAGTGGTGGTAAAATAGCGGGTTTTCCGTCTGCACCACCCTGGCTGCCATCATGTCTGACGATATCCAAGTTCAAAGTTCGAGCAAGACCCCTGCGCTGATCGCACGCGAGGTCGCTCGCCGCCGTACTTTCGGCATCATTTCCCACCCGGATGCGGGTAAAACCACGTTGACCGAGAAGCTGCTGCTGTTCTCGGGCGCGATCCAGATGGCCGGTACCGTCAAGGCCCGCAAGAGCGGCCGCCACGCCACCTCCGACTGGATGGAAATCGAAAAGCAGCGCGGCATTTCCGTGGCTTCCTCGGTGATGCAGTTCGAATTCCGCGACCACACGATCAACCTGCTCGATACCCCTGGCCACCAGGACTTCTCGGAAGACACCTACCGCGTGCTGACCGCAGTGGACTCC
>JBCNOX010000679.1:0-2769 GCA_039593645.1 Pseudoduganella sp. | reverse complement strand
CGGGCGTCCAGCTTCGCGTCACGGAACACCAGTACCAGCAACTCGCTCAGAAACTCCTCGCGCACACCAGGCAGCGAAGTGCACAGGATGACTGAACGCGCCGGCACGTCGAGCGACCCTTGCCAGCGACCCAGCCGTTCCTCGCGCTGGTGTCGCAGGTGGGCGCCGACGCTCTCGTCGAGCATAGAGATATTGCGGCGGCGCGCGCGGTTTGGTGCGTGGCCGGTATCCAGCGTATCGGCAAGCATCGCCACCGTGGCGCGCAAGCGGCTCTCCTGACCGCTTTGCAAATTCGCGCCTGCCATGGCGAGCCCGGGCAAAAGTACCTTGTCGCAGTAGCGGGCCAAGGTGGATTTATGCAGGAAACCGCGTGCGTGCTCGATAATTGCGTTGGCATCGCCGCTCAGAACGCGGTGATAGAAGCGTTGCGCTTCGTTGGTATTTGGCGACTCCGCAAACAGGATGCTGATCGGCTCCAGGCTTTTGATATAACGGCCAGCCACCACGATACACAGCGTCAGCGGGGTGGAAAGCAGCAGGCCGAGCGGCCCCCACAGGGCGCCCCAGAACAGCGCCGAAACGATGACTGCGAGCGGCGACATGCCGACGCTATGGCCATACACACGCGGTTCGATCACGTTTGCGACAAACACTTCGAGCACCACGAACAGCACAATGGCATACAGTGCCAGGCTCCAACCTGGCTCCACGGCCGCGGCAAACAGGGCAATCGCGGCGCCTGCGATCAGCGCGCCAATGTACGGCACGAAGCGTAAAGCCGCGCACAGTGCGCCCCACAGCGCGGCGTGCGGAATGTTTATCAGCCATAGCGCGAACGTCATCACCACGCCAAACGTCACGTTCAGCAGCAACTGGGTGAAGAAGAACCGCGAAACGCCTTCCGCCGCGTCTTCCAGGCCCTTGATGGCGCGGCTGACTTCATGCTGGCCAACCAGGCGCAACACGCGGTCGCGCAGGTTTTCGCGGTCCAGCAGGATGAATACCAGCAGCACCAGCACCAGGAAAGCCTCGCCTAGCGGGCCCGATACCAGGCCGATGGCCTTGGCGATCGAATCGCTGGTGCTGGCGTGCTCGCGGATTTCCACCGGAACTGGACGCGGCCCAGTTTCAAGGGCCGTTGCCGAAGTCGATTCTTCCAGCAGCTGCGGCGCCAATCTCGCCAGCGGATGCTGCGCCAGTTCTTCCAGTGACTTGGACTTGGAGCGGATTTCGGCGGTGTATTGAGGCAGGTCGGACGTCAGCGCCATGACGTTTGCACCCAGCATGGCAAAAGTCCCGGCAAACAGCACGATGACCGTTGCCAAGGCGCCGAATGTCGCATTGACGCGGGATAGTCCCAGGCTGCCCATGGCACGGATCAATGGCGCCAGCGCGAGGCTGAGGACCAGTGCCGTTACCACGGGTTGCAAGACTTCCCGTCCAAAATAGAGAAGACCCAGTACACAAGCCGCTGTGACGGCAAAATTCACTTTCATCCGGTTTTTCCGCTTTAAACGCCATCGACAAGGCAATGCGAGACACGCAACTGCCGGCAGCAATAATACTTGATCGGCATCACCTTAACGATGCACGCTTGACTTTCGTATCCAGTTGGTCAATATTGCCTATCAGTAACTGGAAAGGATTCCACTCATGGAGGCTTCATGTTGACCAAATACCGGATCACCCAGGCTTTTCCCCTTGCTCTGGCCGCACTGCTGGCCGCTTGCGGCGGCGGTAATGGAGACGGCAGCGCGCCAGCGACCGTGTTAAAGGCGGGCGGCGTCGTGCAGTCGACGGAAACAGCGCTGACGCCCGCGAATGCCATTGCATCCTCGTTCGAACGCGGGGACCTGTCGGCGGCAGCGGCAATCGACCACAATGACAGCACGCGCTGGAGCAGCGGCTTTACCGATGACCAGTACCTGACGCTCGATTTCGGCAAGTCCGTTGCAATCAACCGTGTCAGGATCGCATGGGAAAATGCGCACGCCGCCGAATACTTGCTGCAGGTCTCGGACGACAACGCCACCTGGACCACCATCAAGACAGTGCAGGACAGCCAGGGCGGCACCGAAGACTGGGCTGGCCTTGCGGGCCAGGGCCGCTACCTGCGCATGAAAGGCGTCAAGCGTTCTTCGCAATATGGCTATTCCATCTTCGAGATCCAGGCGTTTTCGGGTGCACCAGCCTCCCCCACCCCGACGCCAACACCCGAGCCGCAGCCTGCCGACCCCGCAGCGCCAGGTGTAGCGATCAAGCCGGTCGCGGCGACTTCGTCAGCGGTTGAAAACGCCGGCCTGTCGGCGGCGGCCGCAATCGACGGCCAGGCCAATACGCGCTGGGCAAGCACGCGCGAAGATGGCGCATGGATCCAGTTCGATTTCGGCGTTCGGACTGCGGTCGGTTATATGAAGCTGACCTGGGAAAACGCCTATGCCAAACAGTATTCCCTGCTGGTTTCGGATGACGGCATCAACTGGACGCAACTGCGGCTGGTCACCAACGGCCAGGGCGGCGCCGAAGAATTCTTCAACCTCGGCGCGAATGCGCGCTATATCCGCATGCAGGGCATTGCCCGCGCAACGCAATATGGCTATTCGCTGTTTGAAGTCCAGTTCAAGTCGCCGGGCAGCGACAACACCCTGCAGCCGGGTGCGACGTCGGCCCTGCTCTTCCCGGCCAGCGGCGAGAGCCTGGCGCCGCTGCCGGCCGCCGCGTCGCCGCTGGAGACCCTGCAGTTCACCCTGGCGGACGGCACCCTGGTCA
>JBCNOX010000678.1:0-2776 GCA_039593645.1 Pseudoduganella sp. | reverse complement strand
CCGGACAGGACTTCTTCCGCCTGCGGGTTGCCGCGCATCGAGAACACCAGCTTGCAGCGGCCGTCGGCAAAGCCCATCGCCAGCGGTACGTCGTTCGGGCCGGCTTGCGGCTGCACTACGATATCGATCGGCAGTTGGAGTTCCTGCTTGGCGTAAGCCAGCACTGGAGCGCCGGCTTGCAGCCAGCGGGTTTCGGTCTCGGTAAGCTGAGCAGCGCCAGCAGAGGCAGCGAAAAAGGACAGCAGGATTGGCAGGCTCAGTTTCATAACAGAACTCCGGTAACTAACTACAACTATACATGCCTTACGGCAAGCTGTTACCGGAGTTTCTGCTCTGTTACAAAATAATGGCTGAGCTAGTCGACAAGTTTATTTTGCCAGCAAGGAGTTGGCAGTCGGGAAAGATGGACGGATGTCGTTCGGTACTTTCTTCATCTTGTCCAAAGCCTTCTGCACATCGGGGCGGATGACGACGTACTTCGCCATCATGTCTTTGGCGCGCGCGTAATCGCCGGTCGCTTCGATGGTGAGGAACTCGCGGTCAAGATCGATCACCGCTTGCTTGATCTTCTTGAAGTCGACCGAGAAGGTGCCATCGCCATGCGACACGAAGCCCCCTTTATCGAGCAGGTAGTTGACCTGGATCGCCATGCCGCGCGCGTGCGAGTCGGTCAGGCCGAAGTGCAGCGTGCGGAAGGCCGACGCCAGGAAGGTGGTGTGCAGCTTGCGCTCCGCCGCTTCGCCCTGGCCCAGGGTGTCCGTCAGCTGGCCCTTCTCCATCATGTACATCAGGGCGAACAGGCCGGTGATGTCGGCTTTCGCTTCCTCGATGGTGGAATAGGCTTCCTTCAGATCCTGGCGCGGGGTCGATTCGGTGGCGCCAAGCTTGGTGATGTGCGGGCCCAGGCCGTGCGTGATCTCATGCGCCAGGATATGCGTGAAGAAGGAATTGAAGTCCAGGTCCTTCTGGTCCGCCGGACGCAGTACCAGCTTGGCGATCGGGGTCAGCGTGGCCTTGAATTTCTCTTCCTGCACGTTCTTAAGCATCACGCGCTTGGAGCCGCGCTGGCTGATGATGCGCTCGTCGTTCGGCAGGTTGTAGGCCGCGGTCTGCACGCCCATATTGCCGTCGCCCGCGCCGTATACCTGGTTCACTACCACCATCGGCGCCACGGCGCCTACCTTCGGATTGCGGTACTTCGGATCGACCGGCAGGTTGTCTTCCAGCTCCTGCATATGCTTGGCGAAGAAGTCCAGCTTGCGCGTTTCCTTTTCGTCGCGGATGTTCACGTACGCTTCAAAGGCGGCCTTGTAGCCAAATAGTTCGTCGTTATAGGTTTCGTAGGGGCCGATGGTGACGTCGACCGGCGAATCCAGGTCCATCCAGGCGAAATCGGATGGCAGGTAATCATTGGACAGGAAAGCGTCGGCGCGCAGGTCGAGGAATTTCTTCAGCGAAGCGTTGCTGGTAGCGGCAGCGGCTTCCTTCAGCAGCTTGGACAGCTGCTCCAGTTCCGGCTTGTATTCGTCCGAGTACTTGACGATCTTGAACTTGCCGTCATCGCCTTTGCGGATGGTGGTGAAGAACCACTGCGCATCCTGCTTCTGCGCGGCAGGCAGGCCGTTGATCCAGGCCTCCAGGTCCTGCTTGGTAGCGCCTTCCGGGTAGAAGTTGGCGCCGGCCGGCTTGTGGTCCGGCACCTTGATGCCCGCTACTTCGGCCGGCAGGAAGGACTTGTGGTCGTCGAGGATGGACCACGGACCTTTGTTCAGCCAGAAGTACTCGGCACGCGCCTTGCCCAGCGCGGACTTGTCCTTTTGCAGCGCAGCATACAAGGCCTCGTTGCCCGACCAGCGCTGGCGCAGTTGCAGGGTATCGACGATCTTCGCCGCTTCGATCAGCTTCCTGATCGCCTGGCGGTCGCCGGCCGAGAGATGTGATGTATCGGCCTTCAGTTGCACTGGCGCGTAGCGCTTCGTCATCTTCTGCAGCTCGGGCAGATCAGCGGGAGCGGCAGCAGCGGTGGCGCTGGCAATCGCCAGCACCAGCGGGGACAGGAGGTTTTTCATGTGGCCTTTTCTCTACAGTTAAAAGGAAGGCCACATTGTATGCCTGCGTCTACCAGGCGCGGTAAGTTTTTCCGGTTTCTGCGCCTTCCACGCAACGGCTGTAGGCACGCGCCACACGGCTGGCCGGAACCGGTTCAAAGCCATAAAACAGCGACTCGAACTTTTCCGCCGACTCCTCCAGCAGCGAAGGATTGACCACGTTGATGCGCAAGCCGCGCCGCAGTTCCAGCGCCGCGCCGCGGGCAAAGCCCTCGATGCCGTTGTTGACGGTGACCGTGTTGGCGCAACGACGCAGCGGGTTATGCGCATCCACGCCGCTGGTGAGGGTGATCGAGCCGCCGTCGTTCAAAGCGTGCTGTGCGACCAGGGCAACGTTCACCTGCCCCATCAGCTTCGAATCGAGGCCGATGCGGAACTGCGCGTGCGTCATCTCTTCCAGGGGGCCAACGTGGAGCGCACCGGCAGCCACCACCACATGATCTACCTGGCCCGCTTCCTCGAACAGCGACCGCACCGAAGCGATATCCTCGATCGCCACACGGTGCTCGCCACTGTTGCGGCCAGCGGTGATCACATGATAACGCTTGCCCAGCTCCCGCACCACGGCGCTGCCGATGGTGCCGGTGCCGCCTATTACCAGGACCGTACGCATTACCACACGCGGTAGGTCTTGCCGTTTTCCGCGCCCTCTACGCTGCGGCTGTAGG
>JBCNOX010000677.1:0-2801 GCA_039593645.1 Pseudoduganella sp. | reverse complement strand
GGGTCGAGATTTCCTTGTTGCTCTGGTCGACGGCGTTGCGCACCTCGATCATGTCCGCTTCGGATACTACGTCAAACGATGGCATATTCTTTCCTTTACAATGAAGCACCCGCCCACAGGGCGGATTCAAAAGAAGCGACATTTTAACGGACAAACAAGCGAACGCTCGGTCGTTTTTGTCATAATTGCACTATAATCGAGCAAAAACTTGATCTGCCCATGCCTTTCCCCGATTTTCTCCAGCACGAATACCCACTGAAGCATTTAAATACGTTCAGTATTGATGTACGCGCCAAACATTACCTGCGCGTGACATCGCTGGAGCTGTTGCGCGCCGCGCTGGCCGATCCGCAACTGGCGGCCATGCCGCGCCTGGTGCTCGGCGGCGGCAGCAACCTGCTGCTGACGCGCGATTTCCCCGGCCTGGTGCTGCATATTGCGCTGGAAGGCCGCGAAGTCCTGGCCGGCACCCCGACCCACCATCACGTACGCGCTGCTGCCGGCGAAACCTGGCACGACTTCGTGCAATGGACGCTGGCGCAGGGCGTTGGCGGGCTGGAAAACCTGTCGCTGATCCCGGGCACCGTGGGCGCAGCTCCGATCCAGAATATTGGGGCGTATGGGGCGGAAACCAAGGATTACTTCCTTTCGCTGAGCGCCTTCGATCCGGCCCGCGGCGAGGTGTGTGTAATGGATGGCGCCGCGTGCCGCTTCGCCTACCGCGACAGCGTGTTCAAGCACGAAGGCCGCGAGTTGATCATCCTTGACGTGAGCTTTGCCCTGCCGCGCGAATGGCAGCCCAACTTGCGCTACGCCGAGCTGGCGAACGCCGTGGCGGGGCAGGGCCTGGCCGCACCGACGCCGCAGCAGGTGGCCGACACGGTGATCGCCATCCGCCGCCGCAAGCTGCCGGATCCGGCGGACATCGGCAATGCCGGCAGTTTCTTCAAGAATCCCGTGGTCAGCGCCGAGCAATGCGCGCAACTGCTGGAGCAATTCCCGGCCCTGGTTCACCACCGCCAGCCGGACGGCAGCGAAAAGCTGGCAGCGGGCTGGCTGATCGACCAATGCGGCTGGAAAGGGAAATCGATGGGCGCAGCCGGTGTCTATCCGAAGCAGGCCCTGGTACTGGTCAATAACGGCGGCGCCACCGGCGCCGAAGTGCAAGCCCTGGCCGCCGCCATCCAGGCCGACGTCGCCGCCCGCTACGGCGTCGCGCTCGAGCCGGAGCCAGTCTTTATTTGAAAGTCGGGGTCAGCTCCGGCAATCGGACAAATCGGCACGCCGATTTGTCCGATTGCCGGAGCTGACCCCGACTTTCATTCTGCGTTGACGACGCGGTTGCGGCCGCCGGCTTTGGCGGCGTAAAGGGCGCGGTCGGCTGATGCCACCAGGGCGTCCCATGACGATTGCTTGCTCGGCACGATGGTCTTGACGCCGATCGACATGGTCAGCACGCCATAGGGCAGGGCGTTGGCGTTCTCGATCTCCAGCTGCTCCAGCTGGCGCAGGCAGGCCTGGGCCACGTTCATGGCGCCATCGTTGTCTGTCTCCGGCAGGATGATGGCAAATTCTTCGCCGCCATAGCGCGTGACCAGGTCGGCCGGGCGCTTCAGGTTCCCGGTCATTACGGCCGCCACTTTCTTCAGCGCCAGGTCGCCGGCCGGGTGTCCGTAGCTGTCGTTGTACTGCTTGAAGCAGTCGACGTCCACCATCAGCAGCGTCAGGGGCGTCTTGTCGCGCTGGCCGCGCTGCCATTCCAGTACCAGGGTTTCGTCGAAACGGCGGCGGTTGGCAATGCCGGTCAGCGGGTCGAGGGCCGCCAGTTTTTGCAGTTCCACATTGGCCGCCGCCAGCTTTTGCTGGCTCTCGCGCAGGAAGCGGAAGGCCTGGTCGCGCTGCAGGCGGTGAATATGGGCGTTCGAGTGGTGGCGCACGCGCGCCAGCAGTTCCAGCTTGTCGGGCAGCTTCACCAGGTAGTCGTTGGCGCCGACGGCAAAGCCGTGCGCTTTCAGCTTCGGATCTTCGCGCGCCGACAGTACGATGATCGGCACGTGCGCCAGCATTTCCTCGGCGCGGAAGCGGCGGATCAGCTCAAAGCCGTCCACCTCGGGCATCACCAGGTCCTGCAGGATCACGGTCGGCTGCAGCGAGTTGGCGCAGGAAATCGCTTCGCGCGCATCGGTGGTGAAGTGGAATTCGATATCGTCCTGGTCGGCCAGCATGCGTCGCACCGCTTCCGCAATGATCAACTGGTCGTCAACCAGCAGCACGCGTACCTTGAAGTGGGTCAGGCTTGGCTCGGTTTCCAGGTTCAAGGTGAGTACGTCAGGCATCGCTTTCCTTTAAATCAGTTTGCCTCCGATCGTGCTTCGCAGGAATGGGCCGATCTTATCGAGAGGCAGGATGGTTTGCGCCGCATCCAATTCTATCGCGGCGCGCGGCATGCCATATACCGCGCAGCTGGCCTGGTCCTGGGCGATGGTGTGCTTGCCCGCGCGGCGCAATGCCAGCATGCCTTCGGCGCCATCGCGCCCCATGCCGGTCAACAGTACGCCGACTGCGTCGCCTTTCCAGTGCTGTGCCACGCAGTTGAAAAACACATCGACCGACGGCCGGTATGCGTAATCCTTCGGGTTGGCATCGTAACCCAGTTGGTACTTTTCATCCAGTACAAGATGGTCGTTGCTTTTGGCGACCATGACAATGCCACCCTGCAGGGGCGTGCGGTTCTCGATTGCGCGCACCGGTACCGCCAGTTGTTCCGACAGCCACTTGGCAAAGTGGTCGGCGAAGTTTTC
>JBCNOX010000676.1:0-2821 GCA_039593645.1 Pseudoduganella sp. | reverse complement strand
ACCAGTCGCACCAGGTCACAGCGGAAGAACGACGCTTCGTGCACGTGCATCCGGTCACCGGCTACGTGCTGCTGAAAGATTTGCCGGGCTTCCCTGCTGCCGCCAGCAAGGCAGTGCTGCAACACCACGAACGCCTGGATGGAAGCGGCTACCCGCACGCCTTGCACGGCACGCAGGTCGACCGCCTGGCGCGCATCATTGCCGCCGCCGACGTCACCGAAACCGTCCTGCGCCGCCTCGACATGCAGCGCCTGGAAATGCTGTACCGGATTAACAAGCAGCGCTTCGACAGCGATGTGTTGGCCATCCTGCGCGACCTGCTGCAACCGCATGCCAACCTGCCGGCGGGGGCCGGGCCGGCAGCCGACCCGGCTGTGCGCCTGAACCACCTGTCGCAACTGCTGCAGGCATGGTTCGGCCTTCGCGCAATGCTGGAACAGCGCCCAGCCGCCGATGCTCCGAACTCCCCGATGGCTTTCCTGTTCGACCGCATGGCATCGATCCGCTCGCTGGTACTGCAGGCCGGCTTCAACCCGGACGACATGACCAGCATGCTGGCCATGATGCAGGATGATCCCGTGGTGCTGGCCGAATTGCGCGCCATGCTCGATGAGATGGACTGGCTGCTGGCCGACCTGGCCAACGAGATCGACCGCCGCTCGCCCGAGCTGGACGGCCTGTCGCAAGGCGCGCTGAAAGACCTGATGCAGCACCTGCGTCCCGAAGTTCATTAGCAAAGCGGTTGCAAATGCTTACACCGATTACATGGCACGATGTTTTTTGCAGGCTACGCCGGCCCTATACTGCAGCCACGCGATTCGCGGAAACCAACACATGAAAGGAACGCCATGAAAACCACCAAGCTGTTTGCCGCCGTACTGGTATCGGCCTTTGTCCTGCCAGCCTTCGCACAATCGACCCCGAACCTGGACAAGCGCGAAGAGCGCCAGCAAGCCCGCATCGCCCAAGGCATCGAGTCCGGCCAGTTGACTGCCAAGGAAGCGCAGCACCTGGAAGCGCGCGAAGCCAAGCTGGCACACGACGAAGCAATGGCCAAGGCTGACGGCAAGGTGACCCGCAAGGAGCGCCACAAGCTGCAGCGCGAGGCTGACCGCAACAGCGCCGCAATTCATCACCAGAAGCACGACAAGCAAACACGCTGATCCCCATGCCAACGCGCTATGACGCCATCGTTGTCGGCAGTGGGCCCGGTGGCGCCAGCGTCGCGCACACGCTTGCACGGCATGGTCAGCGCGTATTGGTACTGGAACAGGGCAGCGGCGCCCCCTTGCGAGGCACGCTGGCCCAGATGGCGGGCATCGGCGCCATCCCCGGCAAGGGAGCCTTCTTCCACCGCGATGCTTCGCTGCTGGTGCGCGGACTGGCTGCCGGCGGCAGCTCCACCCTGAATTTCGCCACCGCCGCGGCGCCGCCGCTGGAGCGCTTTGCGGCGCTGGGCATCGACCTGGCGCCTGCGCTGGACGAATGCCGTGCCGAACTCCCGATCGCCGAATTGCCCGATGAACTGCTCGGACCGATGGCGCAACGCATCATGCAGGCCGCGCTGTCCTCCGGACTGCCCTGGCAGAAGCTCGACAAGATGATCCGCCCTGCCATCTGCCGCACCGGTTGCTGGCGATGCGTCTACGGCTGCCCGTTTGGCGCCAAGTGGACTGCGCGCGACCTGCTCGATGAAGCGCGGTTGCGCGGCGCGCATATCCTGGACAATGCGCAGGCCAGGCGCGTGCTGCTGGACCAGGGCCGCGCGGTTGGCGTCGCATACTCGCGCGCTGGCGCGGCCGACGAGGCCCACGCCAGCGTCGTGATCCTGGCCGGCGGCGGCATCGGCAGCCCGCGCCTGCTGCATGCCTCGGGCCTGGCGCCACGCAGCCTGCCCTTCATCAGCGATCCCGTGGTGGCAGTGATGGGCACGGTCGACGATATCGACGGCGGCGCCGAGGTGCCGATGGCGGCCGGCATGGCGCTGCCGGAAGAAGGACTGTCCTTCGCCGACCTGACTTTGCCCAAGCCGATGTACCAGGCCTTCGCGCTGCAGGTCGGCCGCATCGACCGCCTGTTCGCCCACCGCCGCACGCTCAGCATCATGGTCAAGATCCGCGACCTGCCCGGCGGCGGCATCGGACCGCACTGGGTCGACAAGACACTGCAGGCGGCCGACCGCGAACGCTTCCGCCGCGGCACTTCACTGGCGCGGCGCATTCTGTCCCAGGCCGGGGCGCGCCACGTGTTCCGGAGCTGGCACTTCGCCGCCCACCCGGGCAGCGCGCTGGCCGTTGGCGGCGCAGGGCAGGCTGCCGTGGACAGCGATTTGCGCACCTCGACCCCGGGTCTTTACGTCTGCGATGCCTCCGTCCTGCCCGCCCCATGGGGCCTGCCGCCCACCCTCACGCTGCTTGCACTTGGCAAGTACCTCGGACGCCGACTACAGGATTTTTTGTAGTCAGAATACTTCAATTTAATCGCGGATTTTGCTGCGTTTACGCCACAAGCGAAGCGTGCGCGTAGTCAAACTACTCCATACTTTGTCCACCAAAACAAAGAAAGGAAGGACTATGGAGACTCAACGCAACACCCTGATTGCCGCCATCCTGGCCGCTGTCACCCTCACCGCGCAGGCCGCGCCCGACACCTCGGTCGGCAACAAGCAAGGCTTCAATACGGACGTGGTCTACCAGATCGTGACCGACCGCCTGGCCGACGGTAACAGCGCAAACAATCCCACCGGCAGCGCCTTCAGTTCCGGCTGCACCCAGAAAAAGCTGTTCTGCGGCGGCGACTGGAAAGGCATCCAGAACAAGAT
>JBCNOX010000675.1:0-2822 GCA_039593645.1 Pseudoduganella sp. | reverse complement strand
CCAGTCGCCGCCGCGCAGGCGGTAGCTGCGCAGCTGCGCCACGCGCTCGATCAGCGCCACGCCATCCATGGCCGACACGTCAGCCTTGTAGCGCGCCTTCAGCAATTCCGGATAGCGCTTCAGCAGTTCTTCCGCCAGCCACACCGCCACTTCTTCCTCGATCAGCGCATTGGCGCCGATTGCGTGCGAAGCCGCCAGCGCCATGCCGTCGGACGGCATCTCGATCTTCGGCCACAGCAGGCCTGGAGTATCGATCAGCACCGTTTCCATATCGAGATAGATCTTCTGCTGCTGCTTGGTCACCGCCGGTTCGTCGCCCACCTTCGCCACACGGCGCTTGAGCAGCGCATTCATCAGGGTCGACTTGCCGACGTTGGGAATCCCCATGATCATCATGCGCAGCGGCTTGGTCGGCTCGTTGCGGTGCGGCGCCAGCTTGCGCGCCTTGGCAATCACCTTGGCCACGTCGGACGGCTTCTTGGTCGTCATCGCGTAGGCGGTCACGGTCTTGTCCTGCTCGAAATGGCGGATCCAGGCGGCGGTGGCATCCGGGTCGGCCAGGTCGATCTTGTTCAGGATCTTCAGGCAAGGGCGCGAGCGGAACTTGCGCAGCTCCTCCACCAGCGGGTTGCAGCTGGCCGCAGGCAGGCGCGCGTCAACCACTTCGATGACGACATCGACGTCGGCCATCTGTTCCGCCGCCTTTTTCTTGGCGGCGTTCATATGCCCGGGGAACCATTGGATAGACATGCTCTTGCCTTACGAATCGAATGAACAATCCGCCATTTTACCTCAAGACCACCCTGCCGAACGAGGTGTCGGTGCGGGCGCCGCTGGCCTTGGGCGAAATGCCGAAACGACAAGTTTGCAGCCAGCTTACCGCGTCGCGCACCACGGCGGCGTCGAAATGCGCCGCTTCCGGCACGATGCGCTGGGGCTTGCCTTGGGCGTCGACCAGGAAGCGCAGCTTGATGGAAGCGCGGCCATCGGGCCGCTGGCCGAGGTTATCGTAGCGCAGGAAACGCTGCGAGGGCCCGCAACTGCCGGGCAGCAGCATCGGCCGCAGGGGCGCCGGGCCTTCCAGCGTCCAGGCGTACTGCAGCGGAAACACCGTGCCATCGCGCGCCGCCGCCAGCCCCGGCTTGAAGCGGCATCGCGCCAGGCCGGCCAGCGCCGCCTGGTCCAGGATGCTCCAGCCGCTGCCTTGCTTTATTTCCGCGTTGCGCACGGCGCCGTCGGTGCCAAGCTGGAACTGCAGCGTGGTGACGCCTTCGATTTCGTAGCGCACGGCTTCGCGCGGCCACTCGGGCACGGTGCAACTGGCCGGCGTGGCCAGCGACTCATAGGGAAAGGCGCTGGCACCGGCCAGCGCAAGCAGCAGCGACAGCATCTCAGATCTCGGCCAGTGCCTTCACGTGTGCCACTACGCTGCGGCCCAGCGCCGACAGGTTGTAGCCGCCTTCCAGGCAGCTCACGATGCGGCCCTGCGCGTGCTGGCGCGCGACCTCCATCACCTGCTGCGTCATCCACGCGTAATCGGCTTCCACCAGGCCCATGCCGCCCAGGTCGTCCTCGCGGTGCGCATCGAAGCCGGCGGAAATGAAGATCATCTGCGGCTTGAACGCATGCAGCGCTGGCAGCCATTTCTCCTGCACCAGCGCGCGCACCGTGTCGCCTTTGGAGCCGGCCGGCACCGGCACGTTGACGCGGTTCGGCGTCTCCGGCAGCACTTCGCAATACGGATAGAAAGGATGCTGGAAGAAGCTCACCATCAGCGCGCGCGGTTCATCGAGCAGCGCTTCTTCGGTGCCGTTGCCATGGTGGACGTCGAAATCGACCACGGCCACGCGCTGCAGGCCGCGCACGTCCAGCGCATGTTTGACCGCGATTGCCACATTATTGAACAGGCAGAAGCCCATCGGCTCCGTCGGCCGCGCATGATGGCCCGGCGGGCGCACGGCACAGAAGGCATTGTCGATTTCGCCGTCGAGCACCGCATCGGTGGCTGCAATCGCCGCGCCGGCTGCGCGCCGCGCCGCGGTCCAGCTGTGCGTGTTGAGCGAGGTGTCGCCATCGATCGGATAGTAGTCGCCTGCACCCGGCAGGTGGTCGCGCACGATGGCGATGGCATTGGCAGTATGGTTGCGCGCAATCGACGCTTCCTCGGCCAGCGGCGCGTCGCGGTGTTCCAGCAGGTCGTCGATGTGGGCATTGATCAACTGGTCGGCAATGGCTTGCAGGCGCGCCGGGCATTCGGGATGCCAGTCGCCCATCTCGTGGCGCTGGCAGTCGGGATGGCTGTAAATTGCTGTGCTCATGAATCGCGTTCTCGCATAGAATGCGAGTAATCTACCACGCGGCGGCAGGTCCACCAAACCACGCACCAAAACCATGTATACCAAATTACACGCCGTAGCACGCCAGGTCGGCCAGGTCATCGTCGGCAAGGAGCTGCAAGTGCGGCAGTCGCTGACCTGCCTGCTGGCCGGCGGCCACCTGTTATTAGAAGACTTGCCGGGCGTCGGCAAAACCACCTTGTCGCATGCGCTGGCGCTGTCGCTGGGCCTGCAGTTCAACCGCATCCAGTTCACCAGCGACCTGCTGCCGGCCGACGTGGCCGGCGTTTCGATTTATGAACGCGAGCTGAACGCCTTCACCTTTCACCCGGGCCCGATCTTTACGCAAGTGCTGCTGGCCGATGAAATCAACCGCGCCACGCCCAAGACCCAGTCCGGCCTGCTGGAAGCGATGGAAGAGCGCCAGGTCTCGGCCGATGGCGTCACACGTCCGCTGCCCGAACCGTTCTTCGTGATCGCGACGCA
>JBCNOX010000674.1:0-2822 GCA_039593645.1 Pseudoduganella sp. | reverse complement strand
TTATTCTTTGGAAAGCAGGAGTATGACGGGTAAAAAGAAAAAAGGCAGCCGCGGCTGCCTTTTTTTTCGCTGCGACGGGGATTAGCCGTTTGCAACTGCGGTCTTGGAACCGACTTTGCCGAACTTCTGGCGGAACTTTTCCACGCGACCGGCGGTGTCGACGATCTTGTGCTGGCCGGTGAAGAACGGGTGCGATTCGGAGGAAACCTCGATCTTCACCAGTGGGTACTCTTTACCTTCGTGGGTCGCGGTGTCGCGGGTCTGGATGGTCGAGCGGGTGATGAACTTGAAGTCGCAGGACACGTCGTGGAACAGGACTTCGCGGTAATCTGGATGGGTATCAGCTTTCATGCTTTTCTCTCAATATTGGTAGCCAAACAGCACTTCGTCGGTCCTTACTGCCTCTCGACCCGATTGCTGATCACTTGCCAGGGTTTAACGGAACTCGCGATTATACATCATAAAACCGGCAAATCGGGGTCTGACCCGCAGGGTCAGACCCCAGGTGTGCAAAAGCCGGGGGTTACGGTTGTGCGCTGTTGATCTTCTGAAAAGATCAAAGGCGCACAACCTAACCCCCGGCCTTAAGACCCTGGTTTACCGGTTTTGGCGGATCAACCGCCGCGGCGCATCATCTCAAAGAACTCGCCATTGTTCTTGGTGGCGCGCATCTTGTCGAGGATGAACTCCATCGCCTCGATCTCGTCCATCGAGTACAGCAGCTTGCGCAGGATCCAGATCTTCTGCAGCTGGTCGGCCTTGATCAGCAGTTCCTCGCGGCGGGTGCCGGACTTGTTCAGGTTGATGGCCGGGTAGACACGCTTCTCGGCCAGGCGGCGCTCCAGGTGCACCTCCATATTGCCGGTACCCTTGAATTCCTCGTAGATCACGTCGTCCATGCGCGAACCGGTTTCGATCAGCGCGGTGGCGACGATGGTCAGCGAGCCGCCTTCTTCCACGTTACGGGCCGCACCGAAGAAACGCTTCGGACGCTGCAGCGCGTTGGCATCCACACCACCGGTCAGCACCTTGCCCGAAGCCGGGATCACGGTGTTGTAGGCGCGCGCCAGGCGGGTGATCGAGTCCAGCAGGATCACCACGTCCTTCTTCATTTCGACCAGGCGCTTGGCTTTCTCCAGCACCATCTCGGCAACCTGCACGTGGCGGGTGGCCGGTTCGTCGAAGGTCGAGGCTACCACTTCGCCGCGCACGGAGCGCTGCATCTCGGTCACTTCCTCTGGACGTTCGTCGATCAGCAGCACGATCAGGGTCACGTCCGGATGGTTGGTGGTGATGGCGTGCGCAATATGCTGCAGCATCACGGACTTACCGGACTTCGGCGATGCCACCAGCAGCCCGCGCTGGCCTTTGCCGATCGGCGCCACCAGGTCGATGATACGGCCGGTGATGTTCTCGGTGCCGGTCATGTCGCGCTCGAGGCGCAGCGGCACGTTCGGGTGCAGCGGCGTCAGGTTCTCAAACAGGATGCGGTGCTTGGACGCTTCCGGCGATTCGCCGTTGACCTTGTCCACCTTCACCAGGGCGAAATAGCGCTCGCCATCCTTCGGGGTACGCACCTCGCCCTCGATCGAATCGCCGGTGTGCAGGTTGAAGCGGCGGATCTGGGACGGGGAAATGTAAATATCGTCGGTCGACGCCATGTAGGAGGCGTCCGGCGAGCGCAGGAAGCCGAAGCCGTCAGGCAGGACTTCCAGGGCGCCGTCGCCGAAAATCTGTTCGCCGGCCTTGGCGCGTTTTTTCAGGATCGCGAACATCAGTTCCTGCTTGCGCAGGCGGGCCGCATTGTCGATATCGAGGCTGATTGCCATTTCCAGCAGAGCTGAAACGTGCATAGCCTTAAGTTCAGAAAGGTGCATAGCTGTTTGAGTGTCCCGTGACGGGAAAGTAAGGGTAGGGGAGGGAACTACGTGGATCTAATTAAATTAAGGGAAAGGTTTTTGGGCGCTTTCCCTGCCATTCAGGCGGGCTGCGGGCGCAGCACCGCCTATCTTACATCAAATATTGCTGTCGATGAAAGAGGTCAGTTGACCTTTTGCCATCGCGCCGACTTTTTGTGCGGCTGGCACGCCATTCTTGAACAGGATCAGGGTCGGGATGCCACGGATGCCGAACTTGCCTGGCACCGCCTGGTTGCTGTCCACGTCCAGCTTGGCGATGGTCAGCTTGCCGTCGTATTCCTTGGCCACTTCTTCCAGGATCGGAGCGATGCTCTTGCAAGGACCGCACCATTCGGCCCAGAAGTCCACCAGCACAGGGCGGTCGGCCTTCAGCACGTCGCTTTCGAAGGATGCATCGGTAATGTGTTTGATCAGGTCGCTCATGTTTTTCCTTAGTTGATAGTTCGCCCGGGAATATCCCTTGCTGTTATCGCCCATCTGGCGACGAACTGCGCTAATTCAATACTGGGAAGTCAAGAGGGAATCAGGGCGGGAATGGCCCAAATAATAACCGATTTTTTCACCATGTGTATGCTGCTTGAAAGGCGAAAGTCGGGGTCAGCTCCGGCAATCGGACATTTTGTCCGATTGCCGGAGCTGACCCCGACTTTTATCCTGCACGGCGGGTGGCGGCCTGGGTCAGCAGCTCGGCCAGGGCGGCGGGGGTGGCGGGCTTGGCGATGGTGCCGAGCAGGGCCAGGCCGTGGGCGCGCGCCAGCGTTTCGGCGGCCTGGCGGATGCCGGCGTCCATGCCGGACAACAGGGCGACTGCGCCGCCGAAGCGGCTGTCGGCGGCCTTGCGCAGGAATTCGATGCCGTCCATCTCGGGCATCGACAGGTCGCATACCAGCAGGTCAGGGCGGT
>JBCNOX010000673.1:0-2827 GCA_039593645.1 Pseudoduganella sp. | reverse complement strand
GCGGGCGGGGCCGGTTGGCAATTCTGCGTTGGCGCTCAGCATGGGATCCCTCAAAAACATCTGATGGGATGACTGTATGCAAGGAAGATTATCCCTGGATTAAGCGGTTCGAAATTGGGCCACTAAGCGCAATGCGTGGCGATGCGCGGCGTTGGCGGGACGCCGCCAGCGATCCGGATCAGGAATAGGCGGCGCGCTCCAGCGTCACGGTATGGGGGGCGAACGATTCAGCTGCTGCCGTAGTGGGCCTTTTGCGCCGCGCCCGGCTCGCCCAGGCCGACGGCCGCCTGGACGTAGCGGGCCAGGGCATCGTCCAGTGTTGGCATCAGGATGCCGCGCTCGCTGCCCAGCGCCGAGAAGCGCGGCTGCGCAGCGTGGCCGTCGAAGGCAGTTGCCGGACAGGCTTCCAGGCCGGCCGCGTCGATGCCGGCCAGCAGGCAGGCGCGCTGTGCCAGCTGGTGCCAGCTGAGCGCTTCGCCGTTCGACAGATGCCAGATGCCGCATTCCCGGTCGATCAGGAGATCCAGGCAGGTCTGCACCAGGTCCGGCACATAGGTGGGCGAAACGATCAGGTCTTCGGCTGCGGCGAAGCGTTCGCCGGCCCCTAGCGCCTGCAGCGCGAGCGTGACGAAGTTGTGGCTGTCCCAGGGGCCAAAGAAGGCGCTGGTGCGCACCACCAGGGTGTCGGGATGGATGGACAGCATGCGCTGTTCGGCCTCGGCTTTACTGCGGCCGTAGACGTTCAGCGGCGCCGTGCGGTCGCTTTCCACATAGGGCGCGCCTTTGCTGCCGTCGAACACCAGGTCGCTTGAGAAGCTGAGCAGGCGCAGTGCGTGGCGCGCGCAGGCGATGGCCAGCACGGCCGCGCCATGGGTGTTCTCGCGCAGGCAGCGCGCCTCGTCCTGCTCTGCCTGGTGCACGCGCACATAGCCGCCGGCGTTGACGATGGCCCAGGGTTGATAACGCTGGATGGCCGCTTCCACGGAAGCGGGATCGGCAATGTCCATCTCCTGGCGCGTCAGCACGCGGAAGGCCAGGTTGCGCTGCTCGCAGATGCGCGCGAAGGCCGACCCCAGCGTGCCGGTGGCGCCGATGACCAGGATAGGCTGTACGGGGCGCGGCGGGAACTGGCGTTCCGACGGCAGCGCCGCCAGGCTGGTGCTGCTGGCCGCTGGCGGGCACAGGAATCGGCCGGGACGGCGCCACCAGCCGGCGCCTTGCAGTACCGGGCTCGACAATGGCCGGCCGGTGGCCAGTTCGCGCATCATCGTGGCCAGGGCGGTCGGGCGCGGCAGGGGCGAGCGCAGGTCAAACGCGCCGGTTTCGTAATAGCCCTTGCACTCGGTAACCAGGCAGTTCCAGTCGAACGAGCCCAGCAGCGACCATACGGTCACGGCCCGCACATCCGCGCCGCGCCGCCGCACATCCTGCGCGGCATTCCAGACTTCCAGCAGCCAGCGCAACTGGTCTTCGCGGTTGGCATCGATATGGGCCTCGGTGACAGCCATGGGCAGGTTGTAGCGTTCCCAGACTTCATCCAGCAGGGGGCCGATGCCTGGCGTGGGAACGGCCAGCGCGCGCGCCGTTTCGATGTCGGCAAAACCGTCCACGCCCACGTAGCGTGCCGGATAGCGCTCGGCGCGGTGATCAAGCCAGCGTTCGCTGGTGATGTAGTAATTCAAACCGATGATGTCGGGCGGGCAGGGGTTCTCGCTGAACCACAGCAGCTCGTCCTCGGCCAGTCCGCCGCGCACGGTGAGGTAGGACCACAAGGCGTGGTCGCGGTTCACACGCCCGCATAGCAGGTCCCAGGCCAGCCAGCGGCGGTCATTGTAGAAGTCCGCCCAGTCAGCCAGCTCCGGCGTGCTATAGGTCTTGCCCAGGTCATCGGTCTGCACCAGTTTCGAGTGTGGATTGACGGCGCGGATGGCGCGCATGGCCAGCACGGTGCCCTGGCATTGATGGAGCAGGGCGCGCAGGAAGGTCTTGTCGTCGCGACCGTGCGGATACCACAGGCCGTACAGGCCGCAGAAGCGGGCCGTGGTCAAGGGCTCGTTCACCGGCGTGTAGTACTCCACCCAGGGATAGCGCTGCGCCACCGCGGCGGCGTATTCGGCCAGCAGGCCAGGGAAGGCCGGGTCCACCAGGCTGGTATGCAATGGGCCGCTGCCATGGTGCACCAGGCCCACGATCGGCGTCACGCCCAGCGCCTGCAAGGCCGGCAGGCGCTTGTCCGGCTGGGTCCAGTCGGCATCGGCCAGGCCGTTCGGCGCCACACGTTCCCATAGCACGGGGTAGCGCAGTGCGCGGATACCCAGCGCCGCAAAGCGGTCCAGGTCATCTTCTCGTCTGTCATGCCCGTTCTGCTCTATCTGGCTGAAGTACTGATCGGATACACGGTTGACGGTGCCTTCCAGCCCGCCCCACAGTTCCAAGGTGCTTGGCGTTTTTGTTGACATTGTTCTGGGCTTGCGAGTCAAGGTGCGAAAAGTATCCCGAAGTTTTGGTCGGGGTGGCGCAACCTTGCCTGTAGTCACGCGTGCGCGCCACGCCTGCGCGCTTCGCTACACTTCGCGGATGCGTTACACCTTCCTGGGAAATTCGATCGAAGAATGGGGTTCGGCGCTGGCCGTGATGGCAGCGGTTGCCGTCGTGCTTTACCTGGTGAAATGCCTCGCCGTGCGACGGCTGGCGGTGATCGCCGAACGTACCCATACCGCCATCGACGACTGGCTGGTGCGCGCGCTGCGCAAGACCTGGCTGCTGACCATGGTGGTGGGCGGCGCATGGATGGGCAGCCAGATGCTCGACCTGCCGCCGAAACAGC
>JBCNOX010000672.1:0-2828 GCA_039593645.1 Pseudoduganella sp. | reverse complement strand
GCTGACCCGGCTTCCGAACCGGGCCGGTGCGCTGGAAAAGCTGCACGCGATGTTCGTGCAGAGCGAGTCGAATCTGACCAGGATGGGCGTGCTGCTGCTTGACCTGGACCGGCTGGCCATTATCAATGGCACGCGCGGCTATGAGGCGGGCAACCAGTTGCTGGTTGAAGTAGCGCAGCGGCTGCGCCAGCATTGCGGCAAGCGCATGCTGGTGGCGCGCCTTGGCAGTGCGCGCTTCGTCATCGCCATTGTCGGGCACAAGACCTGGGCTGGCATCGAGCTGGAAGTGGAGGCCATACTGGCCGCGATCAAGCCGCCGTTCGCACTTTCCGGCACCGTATTGAACATGAGCTTCAGCGCCGGCGTGGCCGTCTATCCCGACCATGCTTCGTCGGCGGAAGACCTGCTGGCATCGGCCGCGCTGGCCTTGCACCAAGCGCGCGATGCCGGGCCTGGCAACCTGCGCGTGTTCCATCCCACATTGCAGCAGTCGCTCAACGAACGTATCGGACTCGAAGCCGACTTGAAGGAAGCGCTCGAGAAAGGGCAGTTCATCCTGCATTACCAGCCGCAGGTCTGCGCGGCTTCGGACCGCGTCGTGTGCATGGAGGCGCTGATCCGGTGGCATCACCCGACGCTGGGGTTGGTGATGCCGGATAAATTCATTCCGCTGGCCGAAGCGACCGGCACAATTGCCGCCATCGGTTCGTGGGTGATCGATGCGGCGTGCCGGCAATTGGCGATCTGGCGTGAAAACGGTTTCACTGAAGTGCGCGTGGCGGTCAACTTGTCGGCGCAGCAGTTGCTGGTGTCCGACCTGGGCGATACCGTGCAGGCGGCCTTGCAGCGGTTGGGCTTGCAGGGAGGCGATCTTGAACTCGAAATCACGGAGTCGGTGCTGATGCAGGATCCGCAGCACTCCATCGAACGGCTGGAAGCCTTGCGCAGCCTGGGCGTGCGCCTGTCGATCGACGATTTTGGCACCGGCTACTCCTCGCTCGGCTACCTGAAGCTGCTGCCGGTGCACGCGTTTAAGCTTGACCGCAGTTTTGTGCGTGACGTCGGGCGGTCCGCCAAGGACCTGGAAATCTGCGCCACCGCAGTCGGCCTGGCGCGCAACCTTGGCCTCGAGCTGGTGGCGGAAGGTGTCGAGGACGCGCTGCAGGCAGCGCAACTGCGCAAGCTGGGATGCCATCTGCTGCAAGGCTATTACTTCGCCCGTCCGCTGCCGGCCTACGCTGCGACGGACTTCCTGACAAAAGCAAGGAGAGTGGCATGAGGGGCCGGACTCTCCGAGTGCCGCCTGCCGCTTACTCCCAGTGCCAGGTCTGGCCCCAGCTTTCCTGATAATCCCACAGGTGCAGGTCCTGGCCGTCGAACGAGCCCCACCAGGCGTCCTTGACGTCGATGGCCTTACCCGGCGCGTGGGCCGGGCGCAGCGTCTGGCCGGACCAGGAGAAGCGCTGGTTGGCTTTGTCATTGCAGTCCCAGATCACCAGCTTGGCGCCGTTGCCGGTACCGAAGGCGTACACGTCAACGCATTTGTCGGGATTGTTTTTGCTGCGCAGCAGGCCATCCGGGTCGTGGTACCACAGTTGGGTGACTTGGCCCTGGCAGCTCCAGTGATGGACCGGGGTGCCGTTGGCCATATTGTTGCCCTCGATATCCATGCACTTGCCGCGGCCATCGACCAGTTTGCGGAACACGTAGGCGCTGCCCGGCTTGACGCTGGCAGTAACGCCGGCACCGGCGACCGAACCATCCGACACCAGCCGCACGCGTGCGCTGTCGCCGTTCACCATGAAGCTGGTGGCAATGGCTCCGGACAGCGATTTCACCAGCGTGCCGTTGCGGTCGTAGACGTGGATGAAGTCCCGGTTGGCGTTGGTGCTGCCGTTGATGGTGACCTTCAGGGCGGCTGCGCCCGGGATCGTCAGCCACTGCGAGCGGTCTTCATTATTGCCGTAAGCGCCGCTGTCCCAGCTGGTTGCAAGCGCTTCGATGCTGACGCTGGCACCGCTGGAAGTGCCGGCGCCATCGGATACCAGCTGCGCGATGACCGCGTTGTCGGCCACCACCAGCGATTGGGATAGCGTGCCGCTGAAGACTTGCAACAAGCGGCGGTTGCTGTCATAGATACGCAGGACGTCGCCGGGGCCAAGCGAGCCGCTTATGTTGACGCGTACCGCGCCGGCTCCCGGCAGGCGCAGGGTTTGCGCGCGGTCTTCATTGTTGCCATAAGCGCCGCTGTCCCAGCGTGTGGGCGCATCGTCATACTTCTCCCATCTGCCTTCTTCCGCCTGGTCCGAATAATTGAGCCAGACAGGATTGGCGCCAGCAGCCAGCCGCAGGCGTTCGTTCATATAGGCGTTGGCCGGAACGGAGAACGCAAAGCCGGCGCCGAAAGCCGCCGCGCAAGCCTGCTTGCCGCCTTGCCATGCGCCTGCTGCCGGCGTGACACGCCAGTCGTCGGGCTGGGCCTTGTTCTGGCAGGCGAAGCGCGCGGATGCGGTGCAAGCAACATCGTTCCAGCGCCCGTCGCCGCGCATTTGCGCGCAGTCTTCATTGTTCGAGTCGTTCGGTTCGCCATCGGCCCAGGACCAGATGGCGGAAGCGATCATGCCTTCATCCCAACGGTCGGCGTCCACATTGTCGACACCGCAGCGCATCAAGGCCGGAATGTTGGAGGCGTCGATGGTGCCTGTCTCGTCGACCCAGGAATCGGGCAGCACGTCCTTGCCAAGCTTGGAATCGGACACTGCGTAGATCTTCTCCTGGTCCATCGGCGCCCCATCCACCGTGCAGTTGGCGGTGTTGACGTACTTGAC
>JBCNOX010000671.1:0-2831 GCA_039593645.1 Pseudoduganella sp. | reverse complement strand
GACAAAGGAACCGGAAGTCTCGGCGAACGGAGCAACCGGCAGCAGCACGTCGGCGTAGTCCATGCCGTGCTTGAAGGCCGACATCACGACCACCATTTCGGCGGCGTTCAGCGCGGTCTTGGCAGCTTGCGGGTTGGCAGCGTCCAGTTCCGGCTCGGCGTTCAGCAGCACGTAGGCTTTCTTCTGTTGCGAGAACGCTGGAGCAGCGTTCTTCGCGGTGGCGCCAACCAGGTAGCCGCCAACGGTGTTGGCTGCTTCGGTCAGGTAGCCCAGCTTGGCGCCGGTCTGTTCGGCGATCCACTGTGCCGCAGCGTGCAGCTTCGATGCTTCCGGATGCGCCACGGCGGCGTTACCCAGGAACACGGCCTTGCGCTCGCCGCCCAGCAGGGATTCGGCAATCGCTTCAGCTTCGGCGGAAGCCACCACGCCTTCAAAGCCGGCAGGAGCGGCAACGCCCTTCGACTTGGCGACAGCAGCCACCACGCCGGACAGCGCGGCCAGCCAGTCGGTCGGCGCAGCGATGATCTTGTTGGCGGTGGTGATCAGGTTTTCGGTGTCGACCGCGTGCAGCACGGACAGCTTGCCGCCGGCTTTCACGGCCGCGCGGATGCGGGTCGCGAACAGCGGGTGGTCCTTGCGCAGGAAGGAGCCGATCACGAACACGCGCTGCAGCTGCGACAGTTCGGCGATCGGCATGCCCAGCCATGGCTTCACTTCGCCGTCCAGCGTGAAGTCGCTCTGGCGCAGGCGGAAGTCGACGTTCTCGGAACCGACGCCGTGCATCAGCTTCTTCAGCAGGGCCAGTTCTTCCACGGTGGAGTGCGCGGTCGCGTAAGCGGCCAGCGCGTCGGCGCCGTGTTCATGCTTGATGTTCTTCAGGCCGTGCGCCACGTATTCCAGCGCGACTTGCCATTCCACTTCTTTCCACTCGCCGCCCTGCTTCAGCATTGGCTTGGTCAGGCGCTCGGCGCTGTCCAGCGCTTCGTAGGAGTAGCGGTCCTTGTCGGAAATCCAGCACTCGTTGACTGCTTCGTTTTCCAGCGGCAGCACGCGCTTCACGGAGCCCTGCTTCACTTGCACGATCAGGTTCGCGCCAGTGGAGTCGTGCGGGGAGACCGATTTGCGGCGCGACAGTTCCCAGGTACGGGCGCTGTAGCGGAACGGACGCGAGGTCAGCGCGCCGACCGGGCACAGGTCGATCATATTGCCCGACATTTCGGAGCTCACCGCTTCGCCCACGAAGGTGGTGATCTCGGAATGCTCGCCGCGGCCCAGCATGCCCAGTTCCATCACGCCGGCCACTTCCTGGCCAAAGCGCACGCAACGGGTGCAGTGGATGCAGCGCGACATTTCTTCCATCGCCACCAGCGAGCTGCCGGCCTTCGGCGGCACCACGCGCTTCTCTTCTTCGTAGCGGGACTCCATCTTGCCGTAACCTACGGCCAAGTCCTGCAGCTGGCACTCACCGCCCTGGTCGCAGATTGGGCAATCCAGCGGGTGGTTAATCAGCAGGAATTCCATCACCGACTTCTGTGCTTGCACAGCCTTGTCGGAGGCGGACTTCACAATCATGCCAGCCGATACCGGCGTGGCGCATGCTGGCAAAGGCTTAGGCGCCTTCTCAACTTCGACCAGGCACATACGGCAGTTTGCTGCGATCGACAATTTCTTGTGATAGCAGAAGTGCGGGATGTAGGTACCCAGCTTGTTGGCGGCGTCCATCACCATGCTACCCGCAGGGACTTCTACCTTTTTGCCGTCAATTTCGATTTCAACCATGATAATCGCAGCTTAGTAAGCCGAAACAGGCACCAGGCAGTGCTTGTGTTCGACGTGATATTCAAATTCTTCGCGGAACTGCTTGACGAAGGCGCGTACCGGCATAGCGGCAGCATCGCCCAGCGCGCAGATGGTGCGGCCCTGGATGTTGTCGGCGATGGAGTTCAGCATGTCCAGGTCCGAAGCACGGCCCTGGCCGTTTTCGATGCGGTGGATCATGCGGTACATCCAGCCGGTGCCTTCACGGCACGGGGTGCACTGGCCGCAGGATTCTTCGTAGTAGAAGTAAGCCAGGCGTTCCAGGGCCTTCACCATGCAGCGCGTCTCGTCCATCACGATCACGGCGCCCGAACCGAGCATGGAGCCGGCTTTGGCGATCGAGTCGTAATCGAGGTCGGTCTGCATCATGATCTCGCCGCGGATCACCGGAGCGGACGAACCGCCAGGGATCACGGCCTTGATCTTCTTGCCGCCGCGCATGCCGCCAGCCAGCTCCATCAGCTTGGCGAACGGAGTGCCCAGCGGGACTTCGTAGTTGCCTGGACGCTCAACGTCGCCCGAGATCGAGAAGATCTTGGTGCCGCCGTTGTTAGGCTTGCCCAGGCCGAGGTAGTTTTCGGCGCCGATGTTCAGGATGAACGGCACGGCCGCGAAAGTCTCGGTATTGTTGATGGTGGTCGGCTTGCCGTACAGGCCGAACGACGCCGGGAAAGGCGGCTTGAAGCGCGGCTGGCCCTTCTTGCCTTCCAGCGATTCCAGCAGCGCGGTTTCTTCGCCGCAGATGTAAGCACCGTAGCCATGGTGGGCGTGCAGCTGGAAGCTGAAGTCCGAACCCATGATCTTGTCGCCCAGGAAGCCGGCGGCACGCGCCTCTTCCAGCGCTTCTTCAAAGCGCAGGTATTCCTGGAAGATCTCGCCGTGGATGTAGTTGTAGCCCACGGTGATGCCCATCGCGTACGCGCCGATGGCCATGCCTTCGATCAGTGCGTGCGGGTTGTAGCGGATGATGTCGCGGTCCTTGAACGTACCTGGTTCGCCTTCGTCGGTGTTGC
>JBCNOX010000670.1:0-2841 GCA_039593645.1 Pseudoduganella sp. | reverse complement strand
GTGCCCCGCCGCTGCTGGGAACCGCGCAGGGGCTGTCAGTCTACCTGGATGGCGTGCGGGTAAATGAGCCGTTTGGCGATGTCGTCAACTGGGACATGCTGCCGGAAGCGGCCATCGGGCAAGTGCTGCTGGCGCCGGGCTCCAACCCCTTGTATGGCTTGAATACGCTCGGCGGTGCGCTGGTGCTGACAACGCGCAATGGGCGGGATGACACCGGCGGCAGTATCGGCGCCACGGGCGCCAGCTACGGCCGGCGTCAGCTGGAATTGTCGCACGGCGCGAGCGGCGCCGATGGCTGGCATAGGTATTTCGCCGCAACGGTGTTCCGCGACCATGGCTGGCGTGCCGATTCGCCGGGCCGGCTGGCCAGGCTGTTTGCCAAGGTCGGGCGCAGCAAAGGCGCGTCGGAGTGGGAGGTCTCGGTGCTTTCCGGCAGCAGCCGGCTGGCAGGGAATGGCCTGCTGCCGGATGGCTTGTATGAGGAGGACCGGCGTTCGGTGTACACCAGCCCTGACCGCAGCCGCAACCAGTTGCGGCAAATTCAGGCCAGCCTGCGCCAGCGCCTGGATGGCGGGGCGCAGCTCTCGCTCTCCGCATATGCCCGCAGCAGCCGGCGCGATAGCGTCAATGGCGACGTCGCCGAAGCGGAACAGGGGGATGGCAGCAGCCTTCCGTCCGCGAGCTTCAACACGGCCGCCACGCGCCAACACAGCCAGGGCGCAAGCGCGAGCTGGCAGCGTGCGGTGGCCGCGCATCGTCTGGCTCTCGGCGCAACCTTTGACCGCAGCAGCGTGTCTTTCGCCCAATACAGCCAGCCCGGCGAATTCACCGCGCGCCGCGAAGCGCTGGCGTTGCCCGGCAGCGAGCGAGAACTGGAAGCCGCCGTCGATGGCACAACCCAAAGCGCTGCCGTATTCGCCAGCGACAGCTGGACGCTGGCTGAGCGCTGGTCTCTGACCGCCTCCGCACGCTATGGCCGGTCGCGCCTGGCAAACAATCTGCGGCACGACGACGCCGAGGCGCAGCATGAACGGTTCACCTACCGCAAGCTGAACCCGGCGCTTGGCATCGCCTATCAGGCGGTGCCTGAAACAAGCTTGTTCGCCAACGTCTCCCAAAGCAATCGCGTGCCGACTGTGATTGAGCTGGGCTGTGCTGACCCGGACCAGCCTTGCCGCTTGCCGGCAGGTTTGCAATCGGACCCTTACCTGAAGCAGGTGGTGTCGCGTACCGTCGAATTGGGAGCGCGCTGGAAAGCGGGCGGGCAGCAAGGCTCGATCGCCGTCTACCGCACCTTGAACAAGGACGACATCCTGTTCCGCACTGCCGGTGTTGCCCAGCATGGGTATTTCGCCAACTTTCCCCGTACCCGCCACCAGGGCGCCGACTTCACAGCCAGCCTGCGCGCGGGCCGGGTGCAGGTGAATATCGCCTACAGCTTCCTGAATGCCACTTATGGCGCCGACGGAAGCCTGTTTACCGGAACGCGCGATGTGCCGGTGCATAGAGGCACGCGGCTGGCAGGGCTGCCACGCCACACTTTCAAGCTTGGTGCCGAGTGGCTCGCGACGGATGCGCTGACGCTCGGCGCAACCCTGCATGCCGCCTCGCACATGGCACTGATGGGTAACGAAGACGGTGCCCGGCCAGGATGGCGGGTAGCCGGCCACACCCTGCTAGGCCTGCACGCCAGCTACCGTCCGAACGAAAAATGGGAATGGCAGCTGCGCGTCAACAACGCCGCCAACCGCCGCTATGAAACCTTTGGTGCAGTTGCAGCCGATTTGTTCTCCGCCGCCCAGCCTGAGGAAGCACGCTTCGTGGCGCCCGGCGCGCCACGCACGGTGACTGCCGGGCTGCGCATCAATTTCTAGAACTGGTACTGGGCGCTGACGCCCATCACCCAATTGCGGCCGGGCGCGGCCTCGTAATAGCGCTTGTTGGTGTCGCCGACAATGACGGAGCCGATGTAGCGGCGATCCGCCAGGTTGTTCAGGCGCACAAACTCGCTGATGCGCCACTTGTCGATGGACTGCTTTGCTACCAGACGGGCGTTCAGGATGCTGTAGCCCGGTGCGGATGCGTCGGCATTGGCATCATCGGCATACACGCGCGCCACGGAAAGCGACTCGAGTGCGCCAGTGAAGTGTTCTCCGCTGGACTTCCATGCCAGTTCGGCAAACAGGCTGGCGCGCGGCACGCCCGGCAGGCGGGCCCCTTCGCGCACGCTGCCAAACGGCTTCTCATAGATCGCCTTCAGCAGCGTGGCCGCGACGCGCGCGCTGAAGCCAGCACCAAGTTGGCTGTCCAGCGATAGCTCCGCCCCCTGGCGCAGGGTTTCGCTGGCATTGCGGTAGCTGGTACGGCCGCCGCTCGCGGCATCCACCACCAGTTCGTCACGCGTGCGCACCTGGAACAGCGCGGCGTCGATGCGGGTATCGCCGGCACGCGCTTTGATGCCCGCTTCGACATGCGTACTGCGGGCAGGACGCAACTTGAAGTTGAAACCCGCGCCAGTTCCTGAGTAGAAAAGTTCGTTCAGGGTCGGCGCCTCGAAGCCGCGCGCCGCTGTTGCGTACAGGTTCACCTCGGGCGACAGCTTGTACGAAACGCCAAGCAGCGGTGTGCTGCGGCTGTAGCGCAGGGCGCCGCTGTCGTTACCGTTGCTCAGGAAGCGATCAGCCACCGATACGCGCAAGCGGCTATGGCGCAGGCCGGCCGTGAGCTGCCAGCGCTCGCCCTGCCATTCGGATTGCAGGTAGGGGTCGGTATTGGACACCACATCCTGTTCGTCGCGCCGCAGCTTGCCCTGCACCCCGAAAATATTGCCGATAAAGTTCT
>JBCNOX010000067.1:0-14548 GCA_039593645.1 Pseudoduganella sp. | reverse complement strand
GCGCCGCATCGCCGCCCATGACGGCGAAATTCACGACCAGGAATGGGACATCGCCATCGGCCAGCAGCCGCAGGCCAAAGCCGCAGCAGCGCCATCGCTGATGGCCGTCGCGCCAGCGCCATCCTCGCTGCCTTACACCGTCTACTTCGGCAACATGCACAGCCAGACCAACCACAGCGACGGCGGCGGCGCCCTGGGCAGCTGCAGCGGCTCGCAGGCGCCACAGGCCGGCGCCTCCGGTCCGACCGACGCCTTCAGCTACGCAAAAGGCCGTGGCCTGGACTTCCTCATGGCATCCGAGCATAACCACATGTACGACGGTTCTGACTCCACCAACACTTCCGCCAACCCCGCCACAGCCAAGGCCCTGTACCAGTCCGGCCTGACGGAAGCCGCCAACTTCAACAGCGCCAATCCGGATTTCCTCGCGATCTACGGCATGGAATGGGGTGTGATCAGCAATGGCGGCCACCTGAACATCCTGAATGCCAATGAGCTGCTGGGCTGGGAGAGCAACAGCTCCGGCCAACTGATCGCCGACACCTATACCGCCAAGAACGATTACGCCAACCTGTACACCCTGATGCGCCAGCGCGGCTGGCTGGGCCAGTTCAACCACCCATCCTCCAGCGGCCAGTTCCTCGTCAACGGCGTGCCACTGGGCTACACGGCGGACGGCGACGAAGCCATGGCGCTGTGCGAAGTAATGAACACTTCGGCCTTCTCCACCAATACCACCGAAACCGAAACCGGCCGCAGCAACTACGAAGGTGCCTGCAAGAAGGCTCTGGAAGCCGGCTACCACGTTGCCTTCAGCACCAACCAGGACAACCACTGCGCCAATTGGGGCGCCTCCTACACCAACCGCACCGGCGTGCTGATCCCGAACGGCACCGCGCTGAGCACCGCCAGCTTCATGGACGCGATCCGCGCCCGCCGCGTGTTCGCCACCATGGACAAGACTTCGCAGCTGGTGCTGACCGCCAACGGCCATATCATGGGCGAGCGCTTCACCAACAGCGGCCCGCTGAACCTGGTGGCCAACTTCACCAGCAGCTCCGGCAAGACCGTGTCGACCTCGGAATTCTATGAAGGCGTCCCGGGCCGCAACGGCACTGTCACCTTGCTCGCCTCCAGCGCCAACACCACCATCACCCCGACTGACGGCGTTCACTTCTACTACGCCAAGGTCACCCAGGACGACGGCAACATCCTGTGGTCGGCGCCGGTCTGGGTGACGCAGCAAGGCTCCACCGGCGGCGACACCGTGGCGCCGACTGTCAGCGCATCCAGCAGCGGCAGCAGCGGCACCATTACCTTCAACGCCAACGCCACCGACAACGTCGGTGTGACCAAAGTCGAGTTTTACGTGGACGGCGCGCTGAAGGGCACCGACACCGCCTCCCCATGGTCGTACGCCTTCAACTCCACCGGCGTGGCCAACGGCACCCACGTGCTGACCGCCAAGGCCTTCGACGCAGCCGGCAACAGCGCGCTGTCTTCCGGCGTCAACTTCAGCGTGAACAACACCACCACTACGCAGCAACTGCTGCTGAACAGCGGCTTTGAGTCGGGCAGCACCAGCTGGAGCGCAAGCAGCGGCGTGATCACCAACGATTCCTCGGTATCGGCCCACGCCGGTACCTGGAAGGCCTGGATGAACGGCTACGGCAGCGCGCATACCGACACGCTGTACCAGCAAGTGAGCATTCCATCGACCGCCACCAGCGCCACCCTGGGCTTCTGGCTGAAGATCACTTCCGACGAAACCACCACGACCCAGGCTTACGACACGCTGAAGGTCCAGGTGCGCAACAGCAGCGGCGCCGTGCTGGCAACGCTGGCCACCTACTCGAACCTGAACAAGGGTTCCAGCTATGTGCAGCGCACCTTCGACATGAGCGCGTACAAAGGCCAGACCGTGCGTGTCTACTTCGAAGGCGTGGAAGGCTCCACTGTCGCCACTTCCTTCATCGTCGATGACATTACGCTGAACGTGCAGTGATTCTAATGTCGCGCAAGCCCTTGCCAAGCTTGCGCCGCAACAGTGTGCGCAACGTCACGCCGTCGCGATAACCCACCTGCTCGGCAATCCGGTCGACATTCTGGTCGCTGGTCTTGAGCAGGTGGACTGCACGTTCAATACGCAAATCCTGAACATAGTTCACGGGCGTCTTGCCCAGCACCTCCTGCAGGCGCCGCGCCAGCGTGCGCTTGCTGGTGGCCAGCGCCGCCGCCGCCGTCTCCAGATTGAAGCCTTCCGCCAGGTTCTGCCTCACCCAGCGGTCAAAGCCCGCCACCAGCGGGTCGGCGTGGGCCAGGTGGTCCGAAATCACATACACCGATTGCGCGGGCCGGGCATCGACCACAAGGTAGCGCGCCACCATGGCCGCCAGTTCCGGGCTGGCCTGACGGATCAATGCCAGCGACATGTCCAGATGGCTGAGCGCCGCTCCCGCTGTAATGAACTGGCCCGACCCGACCACCATGCGCTGCGCATCCAACCGCACCGAGGGGTAGCGCTGGCGGAACATCGGCGTCAGCCACCATGTCGTCGTCGCTTCCTCGCCATCCAGCAAGCCGCTTTCCGCCAGCACGAAGGTGCCAATGCACGCCGCGGCAATACGCACGCCCTGCCCGGCCAGCTCGCGCAGCGCATTGCCGGCATCGGCCACTTCTTCCGACGCCAGCGCAGCCTCCAGCGGCACAGGCATCTTGTGGCCGATGGCGGGCAGGATCAGCAGGTCTGGAGCAGGCGCCAACGCCAGCGGCACCACCGGCAGTTGCATGCCTTGGGCGCTGCGTACTGCGGGCCGGATGGCTGCCAGCGTCAGATTGAAGGCCGGCTGCGGCGCGTCCAGCATGGGCGCCAGTTCATTGGCGGTGGTGAAGGCGTCCAGCACGGCTGAAAGCCCGGTGTCGAACACGCTATCCAGCGCGAGCACGGTGATATTCATGGCGCGATTGATACCAAAGATGTCAATCGCGCCAATTTAACCGCTTACACCGCGCCGGTAAAGTACCTCCATCGCAGATTCGCGATCAATCCAACCAGGAGATAGCCATGATCAAGTACGCACTGTTCGCCCGATTCGAAGCCAAACCGGGCAAGGAATCGGCCGTTGCAGACTTCCTGCACACCGGCCTGGCGCTGGCCAAACAGGAACCCGGCACCAAATACTGGTTCGCCCTGCGCCTGTCCGAACGCGTGTTCGGGGTGTTCGACGCCTTCGAAACGGAGGAAGCCCGCCAGGGCCACCTGAACGGCCCGATCGCGCAAGCCCTGATGGCGCAAGCGCCCGAGCTGTTCGCCACCCCGCCGAGCATCGAGCCCATCGAGGTACTGGGCCTGAAAGCCGCGTAATTACTGGTCCTCGGAGGAGATGAAGTTGTACTTCTTCTTCAGCTCCTCCACTTCCGCCTTGTTGGTCTGCATGAAGCGGCGGAATTCATCGACTACCTTCGGGTACTTGTGCGAGGACAGGTACCACTGCCCGGAGGCATGCGGCAAGTCCGGGTCGTACAGCACCGGCACCTGCGGCAGCTTGCGGATCTTGGTCCAGTAATAGCGGGCGATGCGGGTATTCATGTAGGCGCCGTCGACGCGCCGCATGATCAGTTTTTCGTAAAGAGCATCATAATCGGCGGTTTCCTCGATGCGCAGCGAACCGGCCGACATCAGCTGCTGGTAAGGGTAAGGCGTGAAGCCGAGCGGAATGCCCAGCGTTTTGAGGCGGGCTACGCCTTTGCCGACATTCTCCGGCCGAACCAGCACACCGTCCGTAAATTCCAGGACCGGGGCGTAGCTGATCTTCAGCTCCTTCTTCATTTCCACCACCCAGTTCGGGTTGTCGGGAAAGGCCAGGTCAACCTGGCCGTCGACGAACAGGCGGTCGCGCCGCTTCAATGGATAAGTTTCGTAAATGAAGGTGTAGCCCATATGCCGGGCGAAGGCATCGAGGATGTCCTTGCCCAGGCCACCGTACACGCCGTTCTTCACTTCGGAATACGGCAGCCAGTTCTTGTAGTCTTCCACGCCGATGGAGAAGGTCTTCCTGTCGGCTGCCTGGGCGGCGCCCCACACCAGCAGCCCGGCCAACAACCCTCTCCACATGACGCACCTCCGTCATTCCAGCTGGTAGGCGTAAATGTTGACGACGTTGAAAGTGGTGTCGGGCACGTACACGCGCCGGTCGCGCGCATAGATGAAGAACGGCATCCAGACGCCGCCTACTTCGGGATACTTCTTAAATACAAGCTCCCCAGTTACGTATTCTAGCGTGTCCTCGCCAATGCGGAAGATCTTCAACGCACGATTTACCAAATCGTTCACAATCAGGTGCCCTTCCTGGTCCACGCACAGGCTGGCCGGCAGGTAGAACTTGTCGGCATCCTTTTCCAGGTCGTCGCAATAGCCTGCCCGGCCATAGCTCCACAGGCTGTTGCCCTGGCGGTCGAAGACGCGGATGCAGTTGTTGAACTGGTCGCATACAAAGACGCGGTCCTGGGCATCGATGGTCACGTCGCACGGCGCGAAGCTGGCCAGCGGCGCGCCGTTTTCCTGCCACTGGAAGTTCTTGACGAAGGAAACCAGTCCGGTCGGCTGCAACTGCCACATCGAGATGCGGTTGTTGAGTGAATCGGCGATATAGATTTCGCCATGGCTGTTCACTTCCAGCCCCTGCGGGGCTTTCAGCGTGCCGTCGCCGCCCAGCCCTTCGCGCGCAAACGGCAGGCCGTAGTTCAGCAGGTGCCCGCTCGGGCCGAACTGGAACATCGACACCGTGCAGGCATTGAAGTTGGTGACGAACACCAGCGGCGTGCCGGGGCAGATTTGCCCCAGCAGCGGCTGCGATGGGTAATACACTGCCATCGCCAGCCCGCCCGGCATGAAGAAGCCGCGCATCATGTCCTGCAGCTGCGCAATCGGGTCGGCTGCCGTATCGAAGGTCTTCATGCACCAGTTGCCGGAGTCGATGTTGTAGGACGAGGTGGCAGCCCCCGCCAGCGGATCGATGCGCGCATGGTGCTTCAACTGGTCGTACCAATACTTGTAGATATTGGCCGTGGCGCTGGCCCAGCTATCGAGCCAATTCGAATGGGGCAAGGTGCCGCTGCCTTCGCGCTTGGGGTCGACGCCGATCACCGCTGTCATGCAATTGAATTGGGAGGTAACGGCTTTCGCGGCCTGGTTGTCTCGCCTGTGCCCAACCGCATCGAGCAGGATCGCATCCTGGTCGCCGCCATCGCGGTCCGGGGCAATACGCATTTTCAGCACGGTGGAGGCGAAAGGTTCGGTCACGTAATAGACGTTGGCGTCGGCCGCGGCACAAATCTGGTAAGGCCCGACGAAAACCGCATCCTCCAAAGTGCCGTACACCAGGTCGGAAATCGAATGCACCGCCTGCGGCTTGTGGTTCCACAGCGGCAGCATTCCTTCCACCACCGTCAGCAGCTTGCCGTCGGTGTCGTAGACAGTAATCGAGTCTTCGACCTGGCCCGGCACGAAAATGCGGTCGTTGATCACGCACACCGAGCGCATGACGTTGAACTTGCCGATACCGGCCGGGTTGCCGAAGCTATGCAGCAGCGAGGTCTCGCGGGGGCATTGCACGCGTTCGTCCTTGATCGGCCAGGCGGTATCGATCTTCAGCACTTCGTAATGGCCCGTGTTGGCCAGGTACAGGTTGCCGTGCGAATCCGACGCCAGGCCCTGTGGCCACAGCAGGTCGTGCACGCTGTTGGCATCGTCGACGGTCCGGAACTGCAGCACGAACTTGCCTTCCGGCGTGAACTTCACGCAGCGGCTGCGGTCATCGCCTTTGGTGTGGAAGAATTCATCGCAGACGTAGACGAACTGCTCGCCGCAGGCCTCTTTCACGATGGTAATGCCGTTCGGATCGCTCAGCGGCACGAAATCCTTGCCGTTGATGCCATCCGCCGCGTCGCCGAAAGCGAACTGGAAATCGATCGAATGCTCGTCGTACTCGAACACCACCACCCGGCCATTGCCCATGTCGGTGCAGTACATCAAGTCCTGATCCGGATGCGGGCAAAGATGGAAAGGCATCAGCAGGCGGCGCGCCTGCTGGGTGCCCTCGCCCGGCGTGTCGATAACGTGCAGCAGCGTGTTCAGGTCGGCCGTGAAAACCAGCAGGCGGCTGTTGCCGGTATCACACACCCAGACGTGGTCATAATGGTCGCGCGCAATGCCGACCGGGGAATTCATGGTGAAGTCTTCCGGCAATTCGCCGCGGGCCGTAGTGCCCGGCATGACGAGCTCGCCGTAGTGCGTAATATGATGAAATTTGCTCATGGCCATCCCTGCCTGTTATTTGAGCATTCCAGTATCCGGGCTGCCTCCGAATTCGGCAACTGTGGCTGGAAAGCCCCTAACGGCAGGGACGGCGAGCTATCAAATGGCTAGGGTGGCCGGCTCAGAACGGCACTGTAGCGGTGAACCAGGCGCGAACCCGGGACCTCCTGCCGTCGCCGTCTTCCCCCTTGGCACCGGGAGCAGGGTTGTGGCCCAGCTTGCGCGCCACCTGCACCTGCAACACCGCACCGCTTGCGCCACGCCAGCTGGCGCCGAGACCGGCGCCTTTCAGGGTGTAGCTGTTGCCTGGGCCGTTTTCGGCCAGTGCGCCAGCATACAAGCCATTATTCAGCCGCACATGGCCTGCGTCCACGAAGGCCGACAGGTCAGTACGCAAAGCCGGCAATTCGTAATGCAGCTCAGTGCTCAGTACATGGCCCTCGTCGCCAGTGGCCTCGCCAGCCGGATAGGCGCGCACGCGCCCCGCACCGCCGAGCGAGAACTTCTCGCCGGATTCCAGGTTGCGCGAGGCGAACTGGCCGCTGGCATTCAGCAGCAAGCCGAGGTTGCCGGCCAGGCGCTGGAAGCGGCCCAGCGTGTAAGCCAAGTGGGAAAAGCGGCCCTCGCTGCGGGCGCCGGCGGCATCGGCCGCTGCCGACGCCGGGTTGCCGCCGAGGTCCAGGTGGCCGAGGCTCAGCTCCAGGCTGGCCTGGGTTATCGCATCCTGGTCCTGGCGGCTGAAGCTCACAGCCATAGGCAGTACCTTGACATGCTTGTCGCTGGTCTGGGCGCCATTGGCAAAGTTCTCGTAACGCTTGTCGTCGTAGCCGGTGCGCAGCTGGATATTGGTGCTGCGCGTGCGCAGCAGCGGGTAGGTGACGATTAACTGCGACACCGACGCCGTGCCGTGCGCGTCCAGCGACTTGAATTCCTCCCCCAGCTTGTAACGCAGGCGGGAGAACGCTGCACCAGCCTTCAGGCCCTTGAAGCCCATCGGCGCCACATAGCCCGCGCGTCCGTAGCGGAAGCCGTCGCCGGCGCTCGATGCCAGCAGCGACAGCTGGCCACCATAACCGCCCAGGTCATTCAGTGCGAGGTTGCCGGACAAGCGCGTGGCGCCGGTATAGCGGTTGCTGGAGTTGTCCAGGCTCAGCGAGCCGCTGGCCAGCGGACCTTCGCTCAGTTGCACGGCCAGTTCGGACTCGCCGATACCCTGCCCCTGGCTCAATTCGGCGCGGGCGCTCATGCCGGGCAGATCCTGCGTCAACAGCAGTGCGCGCTCCAGGCGGTCCTCCTGCACCGGCTGGCCAAGCGGCACCAGCGCATCGAGGTAGCGCCGCGCGATCTCGGGACGCAGGCGCACCTCGCCAGCCGGCACCAATCGCAGTTGGGATATACGTCCTTCCAGTACCTGGATTGTCACCTCGCCGTCGCCGATTTCCTGGGCCGGCAATACCGCGCTTGCCACGAAATAGCCGCGGAGGCGATAGTAGTTGGTAACCGCATTGCAGGCCTGCTGCAATTCCGCAAACGTCAGTTCGCGCCCGGCAAATGGCGCCAGCACTCCCTGCAGTTGGGCCGGATCGAATGCGCCCACGCCCTGCAGCGTGAAGCGGCGCACCAGCACCTTCTGGGCGCCTTGCAGCGCCAGGGCCGGCGCGGGCGCCGCGTCAGGCACCACCTTTCCGCTTGCTGCAGGCTGGCGCACCAGCGCCGGCGGGCGGTTCTGTTCGAGGATACGGCCGGCGTCCGGCAAGGCTTGCGCCAACGCCAGGGCCGGGGCGCCCAGGATGGCAAGCGCCAGGCTGTTCTTGGTATGTTTCTGCACTTCTGGTTCCCTGCTTCTTATCAGTTAGGTGCGCCGGCGCCATTTACGCCGCCGTCGCGTACTTTCACGCGGCTGCCGCCGCCGATGCTGTATTCACGCGTTTCGCCGATGCGTTGCTGCGGCGTGGTGTCAGCTGCGTTGCTGGCCGCAGGCGACTTGGCACGCTGCACCAGGTCGGTCAGCCATCCCCAGCCGTTCAAGGTGGCCGGGCTGGCCGCGCCATTGACCGAGGCAACGTGCGCCGGCACGTCGACCAGGGGAGCGCCACCGTCGCCGGCCAATTGCATCCACACGTTCATATCCCGCCCCAGCGCGCCCTGCTGCCCCGGCATTGGCGGGTTCATGGCGTTGCTGATGACGTTCTCAAACTGCTGCAATGGCCGCGCCACGGTCATCACGCCATTGACGTAATCGACCGCGTAGTTGGCCGGGCTGCTGCCGCTGACGACGATAGCGTAACTGCCGGGAGCCGAGTCACGGGCCGCCGTGGTGGTCACATGCACGTCGCCCAGCAGCGCCGAAGTATCGCCGCCAACGAAGCCGCTGGCAGTCCATGACAGGGCCGGATTGCTGCCGCCGTATGCACGGCTCTGGTCGTCGGCCTTCACCAGCAGCCTGGCTTGGTTGATGGTGCCTCTGGTGGTGACGCTGTTGCCGGCCAGCGCATAATTCGATGCCAGGCCACTGCCGTCCGCCAGGCTGTAGCCGCTGGCGATAACCTGCTTGCCGGCTCCCGCATTGCGGTTGTCGAACTGCACGCTGGCCGGACCCTGCAATACCAAGCTTTCGCCGTTGACCAGGCCGGACAAGCTTCCGATATTCGACAGGCTGGCATTGGTGCTGCCGTCATAGGTCTTGCTTGCGACACTGACAGCGTCGATCGCCAGCTGGCGCGCGGCGATGCTACCGACCAGTACAACGTCCGCCGGCAGCACATAGTTCGACAGCGCGGTGCCCGCGTTGGCGGCCACCGCAGCCACGTCCAGCGAGGCCGTGACACTGCCGGCGCCCACGACATTGGCGCTGTTGTACAGGCCTTGCAAGGCGCCGACCGATGCGCCTTCGCCGGCGACAAATCCAGTCAAGCCGACCTGTCCCGCTGCAACCTGCGCCGACGTGCTGCCGTCATAGACCTTGCCCACTCCCCCATTCGCGACAGCCGCCAGGGCCTTCGGCGTGATGGATGCCGTGGTGCTGGCAGTGCTGTTGCTGACGGCGTAGTTGCCGGCATCGCTGCCTGCCAGGAAAATGCCCGAAACGGAAACCGCCTTGCCATTCCCGACATTCTTGTCGGCGAAGCTGGCAGTGCCGCCAACCAGCAGCTGGTCCCCGGCAAGGCGGTTGTCGCCGAAAGTCACGCCGGCAGCCAACGAACCGTCATACACCTTGTTCACGCCGCTCGCGCTTACCTGCAATGCGCGCTGCACGATGTTGGCTGTGGAATTGGCAACGAAGGAAACGTCGTAGTTGCCGGCATCCGCACCGCCCAGATTCAGGCCGGAAAGGGAAACTGCCTTGTTGCTGCCGGCGTTCTTGTCGAAGAAGCTGCCAATGCCGCCGGTCAGGACCAACTGGTCACCCGCTACACGATCATCGCCAAGCAGTACGACCGAGGTGGTGGCCGTGCCGTCATAAACCTTGTCGGCAGCGGCGACGGTAGCGGTCAGGGCGCGCGCCGCAATGACGCCCGAGCCGGTCACGGTCGTGGACGACAGCTGGTAATTGCCCGCGTCGCCGCCGGACAGCGCAAGACCGGTTGCGGTCAGCACTTTGCCATTGCCGGCATTCTTGTCGTTGAAGTTGCCGCTGCCGCTGACGGACAGCACGTCGCCCGCCACGCGGTCATCGCTGAAGCTTGCCGCAACCGCAGTGCCGCCGTCATAAACCTTGTTGCCTTGCACGTTGACGGTCAGCTGGCGCGGCGTGATATCGGCCGTGGTTCCGGCGCTGGTCGAAGCCAGCGCGTAATTACCAGCGTCGGCGCCGGACAAGGACAGGCCGCTGGCCGTGACGGACTTGCCATTACCAACGTTCTTGTCGGCAAAGCTCGCACTGCCGCTTACAGACAGCTGGTCGCCGGCCAGGCGGTCGTCGGTATAGCTGGCACTGGCGGAGCGAGTGCCGTCGTACACCTTGTTCGACGCCTGGACAGCGACGACCAGCGTCCGCGGCGTGATGTTGCCGCTGGCAGTCGCGTTGCTCGACGCCAGCACATAGTTACCGGAATCCGTTCCCGCCACGGAAATGCCGCCGACATTGATCGTCTTGCCGTTGCCGGCGTCCTTGCTGCTGAAGTTTGCCGCGCCATAGCCCAGCGACAGCACATCGCCCGCGACACGGTCGTCGCCCAGCGTTACAGATGCCGTGGTGCCCTGGTCGTACACCTTGTTAGAGCCGGTCGCGGTGGCATTCAGGGTGCGCGCGCTGATATCGGCCGTGGTGGCAACAGGGCTGCCCGACAGCACGTAATTGCCGGCGTCGGAGCCCGACAGGGAAACACCGCTCACGCTGATGTCCTTGGCGATGCCCACGTTCTTGTCGGCGAACGTTGCGTTGCCGCTGACAGTCAGCACATCGCCATTGACGCGGTCGTCGCTGAAGCTCACGCCGGCCGCGCGGCTGCCGTCGTACACGCGGTTGGTACCGGTGGCAGTCACCACCAGCGTGCGCGCCGCAATATCGGCCGTTCCGCTGATCGCGCTGGACGCCAGCACATAATTGTCCGCATCTGTTCCGCCAACGATGGAAATGCCGCCGACGTTTACGGTCTTGCCGGTTCCCGCGTCCTTGCTGGTGAAGCTGGCGCTTGCGCTGCCGAGCGAAAGGCTGTCGCCCCCCAAGGCGTCGCTTGCCAGGCCGACTGCCGCAACAGTTGTCCCGTCATAGGTCTTGTTACCGCCGGTCATGGTGACCGTCAGCGTGCGCTTGGCGATGTCGGCCTTGGTGGCGGCCAGGGGCGACGACAGCACATAATTGCCCGAATCGGTCCCCGAGATTGCAATGCCGCTCACGTTAACATCCTTGGCAGTGCCGGCGTTCTTGTCGGTGAAGGACGCGTTGCCGCCGACCGACAGCACATCGCCCGCCACGCGGTCGTCGCTCAAATTCACCGTTGCCGCCAGCGAGCCGTCGTACACCTTGTTATTGCCGCTCGCCGTCACAGTCAGCATACGCGCCGTGATCGACGCCGTGGTGCTGGCGGCGGGCGACGCCAAAGCGTAGTTTCCAGCGTCGGCGCCGGACAGCGCCAGGCCCGTGGCCGTGACCGATTTGGCCGTGCCGACGTTCTTGTCGGCGAAGGCGGCGCTGCCCGAAATCGACAGCACGTCGCCGTTCACACGATTATCGGTGTAGCCTACCGTCGCCGCCAGCGTGCCATCGTAGACCTTGTCGGCAGCATTCACGCCCACAGTCAGCTGGCGCTGCGTGATATCGGCTGCTGCCGAAGCCGTGCTGGCGCCGAGCACATAATTGGCCGCGTCGGTACCCGACAGTGACAGCCCGGTTACCTGCACCGCCTTGGCAACTCCCACGTCCTTGCTCATGAACGTGGCGCCAGCCTGGCCGACCGACAGCGTATCGCCGGCGACGCGATCGTCGCCCAGGGTCGCGCTGGCACTCAGGGAACCGTCATACACCTTGTTCGAAGCCGTAGCGCTCACGTTCAGCGTGCGCTGGCTGATATTTGCAAATGTCGCCGCCGTGGTCGACGACAGCGAATAATTCGCCGCGTCGGCGCCGGACAGCGCAATGCCGCTCACGTTGACCGTCTTGCCGTTGCCGGCATTCTTGTTGGCGAAGCTGCTCGACGCTGCGCTCACCGTCAGCTGGTCGCCAGTGACCCGGTTGTCGCCCAGCGTCACACTTGCACTCGCCAGACCGTCATATACCTTGTTGATACCTGTTGCGGTAACGGTCAGCGTCCGGGGCGTGACGGTCAGGGTTTTGCCGGAGGCGAAGCTGATGTTGTAACCCAAATCGCTGAACAGGCTCCCCTGGTTCAGACTATATGTCCCAACATTGCGGCTGAAGCCGGTGGCGGCCGCCGAGCCGCTGATGCCGCCCGAGTCGCCATCGATGTAGCCGGTGACGTTATAGCTGAACGTCGGCAGCGCACCGGTGCCATCGTAGACTTTGCTGGCGTTCTGCGCGGTCACGGTCAAGGTTGGCGTCAGCTTGTAGAGGAACCAGTTCGCGCCCGTCGCAGCGTAAAAAGGATGCACGCCGGTGTACGACTGGCCGTAATGCTTGCTGTACCCGCTCATGCCTTCGAGGGTAGTTGCCGGCGCATCGGCATACACCAGGTAATAACCGTCGGCCCCAACCTGCAGCGCGTTGCTGCCCGCATTATTGGTGAAGGTTCCGCCGGCCGCACCTGCTGCGGCGACAACCACGGTTGCCTTATTGCCGCCATCGGTGCCAACCAGGCTGCCGCCCGCGTTGATCACGACATCGCTGCCGGCCGACGGGCCTTTATTGACGACCGTGATCGTCTTGGCGTTGAGCGCACCGGCGATGGTGATGTCGCCGCTGGCGTTCTGCGTCTGGCCGGCACCGGTATCGATGGTCAGGCTGACGTTGCCGGCGTTGATCGCGGTGCCGCTGGCAACCGTAATGACGGCGTTGCCGGCACTGCGGTAAGCATTTACTACGCCGGCGCCAGTTCCGGCGTTGGCCGTGACATTCAGCTTGCCGCCCATGGTGATGTTCGAGTTCAGCTCGACGCTGCGTCCCGCTTGCAGCGACAGGTCGCCGGTACCGGCGGCGTTGATCGCGTTGCCGGCCAGCCAGGTGATGTCATTGTTCGCTTGCAGCGTGATGCTGGTGCCGGCCGCCAGGGCGGCGGCCAGCTTCTGCGCATCGACCGAAGCGTTCACATTCGCTTGCGGATAGGCCTGGCCGAAGGACAGGGAAGCGCCGGTGGGGGCCGGCAGCAGGCGGAACAGGTTGACGGCCCCGGTCTGCAGCACGCTGCCATCGGCCGCATCGGTGAAAGGCTGGGCCACTACCAGGCTGTCGCCGCTGCCGTTGATGGCCACCGCAAAGCCGAAGTTGCCGTAGTCACTGTTATCGAGGCTGGCGTTCACGCCTTGGGTGTAGTCGCGGCCAATCACCGCCGTCACGCCAGGCGAGGAGAAGGTGCCGGTATAGTCGATGACGCGCACTGCGCCAGGGCCGGTACCCGTGCTGCCCAGTCCGCCGTTGTTTGGCGAGCCGATTGCCAGGCGGGTTCCGGCGTCGTTCATCGCCAGCGAAGAGCCGAACAACTCACCGTCATTCAGGCTGATGTCCAGCTTGCTGCCGCCCTGGCCGATCGTGCCCTGGCTGGTCAACGAAGTGAAGGGAGCCGAATACAGGTAGACCATGCCCTTGCTGTTGTTTTCGGCCGGCGCCCCGACCGCCAATTGCGTGCCCGCGTCATTGAGCGCCACAGCGCTGCCAAACTGGGTGTCCGCAGTGCCGTGCAGCGTGGACAGGCTGGAGAAGCTGCCGCCCGATTTCGTGAACAGTTCGACACTGTTGTCGAACAAGGCGCCCACCGCCAGCTTGTCGCCGTCGCCGTTCAGGGCGACCGAAACGCCAAATCCGTTCGAGCCGCCGGCGCTGCTGGCAATCGTCTGGGTCAGCGCCGGTGCCGTGAAACCGGCGCCGAAGCCGAAGGTGTACACCTTTCCTGCGTAGTCGCTGCCAAGCGCGCCAACGGCCAGCACGTCGCCGGTACGGTTCAATGCCACCGAACTGCCGAATGCATCGCCGCCGGTCAACTGGGCCGACATATTGTAGTTATTGCCGCCGCTGTAGCCATGCCCGATGGTGCCCACCAGCGTGCCGCCGTTGAACTGTCCATCGTTGAACGTGAACAGGCGCACGGCGCCGTAGTTGGCATCCGCAGCGCCGGCAGCACCGTCGTCGAGCGGGGCGCCGACCGCGAGGCCCTTGCCGTCGGAGGTCAGCGCCACGCTGTAGCCGAACCAGTCGCCTTCCTTCAGGCTTGCCACATCGCGGTTCTTGCCACCGCTGAAACCCTTGCCGATGACCGCGTCATAGGTCCACTGGTTGGCGAAGCTGCCGATCACGATATTCTTCGGATCCAGCAGCAGGCGGCCGCCGGCGCCGATGTCAAGCCGTTCCAGGCCCACGTGCCGCAATTCGGCCTGCGACGAGATTTCGACCGCGCCGCCGCGTGCCGCACCGCCAGCCTTGATGGCGCCCAGCATGGTGGTTTGCTGCTGCGACCACACGATCGCAGTGCCGCCCTGTCCCGCAGCGCCGAGCGCCGACACGTCCAGCGCGGTGCTGTCGTTGATGAAGGTGGCGTCGGCGTTGGGGATAACGGCCGTGGCACCCCAGCGTGCGGTAAAGCGGTCCGCGTCCGGCGCATCGGCGCGCTGCGCGCCGCCCCG
>JBCNOX010000669.1:0-2849 GCA_039593645.1 Pseudoduganella sp. | reverse complement strand
GGGCGGAACGACTGGCCGGTGTCCTGTCGTGCTTCCGCCCGGAAGGCTCCGGCGGCCGCCATGCCCACCTGCAGTTCTCGCCCTATGTCACGCCGACCGTCGTCAACGGCATCAAGGCCGTCGTGGTTAACGAAGGCCTGCGCGAAATCCAGCCGATGGCTTACAACTTCGTTAAGGAATTCGCCAAGGATAACAAGCTGCAGGTAGTCGAAGCCTGTCTGCTACCTGACGAAAAGGCTTAAGTATCGTAGGATAGGGTTTTGCCAACATGAGCAGAACCCCATGCAAATCCGATATGTCGCAGCGCTGCTGCTGACCGCTTCTCCCGCTTTTGCCCAAACCTTGCCCGCCGGCGTCGCCAAGGGCCCCTCCGTTGAAGGCATCACCGAATACCGCCTGCCCAACGGGCTCAAAGTCCTGCTGTTCCCCGATGCGTCGAAACCGACGGTGACCGTCAACGTCACCTACCTGGTCGGCTCGCGCCATGAGAACTATGGCGAGACCGGCATGGCGCACCTGCTGGAGCACCTGATGTTCAAGGGCGCGCCCAACCATCGCAATATCACGCAGCAGTTCTCCGAGCGCGGCATGGAGTTCAACGGCACCACTTCGCTGGACCGCACCAACTACTACGAAGTGTTCCAGGCCAGCCCGGAAAACCTCAAATGGGCGCTGGACATGGAAGCCGAGCGCATGACCAAGTCCTTCATCGCGAAGAAGGACCTGGATTCGGAAATGACCGTGGTGCGCAACGAATACGAGAGCGGCGAGAACAGCCCGTTCGAAGTCCTTTACAAGCGCATGGAGAGCGTCGCCTACGACTGGCACAGCTACGGCCGTTCCACCATCGGCAACCGCAGCGATATCGAGAACGTCAAGATCGAGAACCTGCAGGCTTTCTACCGCACCTACTACCAGCCGGATAACGCGGTGCTGCTGGTGGCGGGCAAGTTCGAACCGTCGCAGACGCTGGCCTGGATCAGCAAGACCTTCGGCGCGATCCCGAAACCGAAGCGCAAGCTGCCGCAATTCTGGACCGTGGAGCCGACGCAGGACGGCGAGCGCCAGTACGCGGTGCGCCGCAAGGGCGACGTGCAGATCGTGCTGGTGGGCTACAAGATCCCTTCGGGCCTGCACAACGATGCCGACCCGCTGGCTTTCATGGGGCAGGTGCTGGGCGACACGCCCAACGGCCGCCTGCATAAGCAGCTGGTGGAGACGGGCAAGGCGGCGCAGGTGTTTGCCATGAGCCAGCCTGGTTATGCCCCGAGCCTGCAGGTGTTTGGCGCGGTGGTGAAGATGGGCCAGCCGGTCGAGCCGGTGCGCGACGAGCTGATTGCGACGGTGGAGGGCTTTGCCAAGGCGCCACCGACCGAAGAGGAAATGGAGCGCACACGCCGCGAATACAGCAACGCGATCGAAAAGGCGCTGAATAATCCGCAGGAAGTAGGCGTGGCCCTGAGCGAGCATATCGCGCTGGGCGACTGGCGCCTGCTGTTCCAGGGCCGCGATGGCCTGGCAGCGATCACCTCCAAACAGGTTGCCGAAGCGGCCGGGCGCTACATGAAACGCGATAACCGCACTGTTGGCACCTTCATCCCGGACGACGCGCCGCAGCGTGCGGAAATCGGCCCATCGCCGACGGCGGCTGAACTGCTCAAGGATTACAAGGGCAAGGCCAGTGCGCTCAGTTCCGAGAACTTCGATCCGAGCCAGGACAACATCATGGCGCGCACGGAACTCAGGGAAGTCGGCGGCCTGAAGCTGGCGCTGCTGCCGAAGAAGAATCGCGGCGAGACGGTGGCGGTGGACCTGCGCCTGCGCTGGGGCGACGAGAAGAACCAGTTCGGCAAGCAGATGCTGTCGGCGGCGGCGGACCAGATGCTGGCGCGCGGCACCAGCAAGTATTCGCGTGCACAGCTGGCCGACGCGATGTCGAAGCTGAAGATGACGGGCAGCCTGTATCACTTCGAAACGACGCGCGCGCACCTGTCCGATGCGCTGCGCCTGGTGGCGCATGTGCTGAAGGAAGCGTCGTTCCCGGAGGCGGAATTCGAGCAGATGCGCCAGCAGTGGATCGTCAGCCTGGAAGCTTCGCGCAACGACCCGCAGGCCATGGCCGGCCGAAAACTGGCCGAATACTTCGACCATTGGCCGAAGGGCGATCCGCGCAGTGTGATGACGCTCGATGAACAGATCGAGGCGGCCAAGGCGATGAAGCTGGCCGACGTCAAGGCTTACCACGCCGAGTTTTATGGAGCGTCGCGCGGCGAGTTGTCCGTGGTGGGCGACTTCGACAAGGCTGAACTGCTCAAGGTGGTTGGCGAGGAACTGGCCGGCTGGCAGAGCAAGGCCGCTTATGCGCCAATCCTGGACAAGCATGTGGAGAAGGCGCCGACCAGCACTACCCTGGATGCGCCGGACAAGGAAAACGGCATGTTCGCCGCGCGCATCAGCATCCCGCTGCGCACGGACGATGCCGATTATCCGGCGCTGGAAGTGGCGAACTACATCTTCGGCAACGGCGGCCTGAAGTCGCGCCTGATGGACCGGATACGCCAGAAGGAAGGCTTGTCCTACGGCGGCGGCTCCTCGCTCGATGCCGGCGACCTGGATGATGCGGGCGGCTTCACCGTTGAAGCGATTGCAGCGCCGCAGAACATGGTCAAGCTGGAAGCAGCCGTCCGGCAGGAACTGGAACGCGCCGTGAAAAGCGGCTTCACCGCAGCCGAAGTGGCGGGCGCCAAATCCGGCCTGATGCAGCAGCGCGTGCAGAACCGCTCGAAGGATGATGTGGTGGCCGGCGCCTGGTCGCACTTCCGCTACCTGAACCGCACCTTCTTGTGGAG
>JBCNOX010000668.1:0-2857 GCA_039593645.1 Pseudoduganella sp. | reverse complement strand
AAGGCGTGCAGGAACCGTACCGCATGTTCACCAGCCGCGCGGAATACCGCCTGAGCCTGCGTGAAGACAACGCTGACATGCGCCTGACAGAAATCGGGCGTAAGCTCGGAGTGGTTGGCGATGCGCAGTGGGAGGCGTTCGACCGCAAGCGCGAGGCCGTGGCGAAAGAACTGGAACGCCTGAAGTCGACCTGGGTCAACCCGCGCATCCTGGCTGCAGCCGAATCGGAGCGTGTGATTGGCCAGGCCATCGAACGCGAATATTCGCTGGCAGACCTGCTGCGCCGTCCGGGCGTCGGCTATGAAAAGCTGATGACCATGACCGGTAACGAAGGCCAGCCGCTGGCAGGTCCGGGCGTTACCGACGAAGCGGTGATGGAGCAGATCGAGATTACCCTGAAGTACTCGGGCTATATCGATCGTCAGCTGCGCGAAGTAGAGCGTCACGAGCATTACGAAAACCTGAAGCTGCCGGAAGGCTTCAACTACGCCGAGATCACGGCGCTGTCGATGGAAGTGCGCCAGAAACTGCAGAAGCATCGTCCGGAAACCTTGGGCCAGGCTTCACGTATTTCTGGCGTGACCCCGGCCGCGATTTCGCTGCTGCTGGTGCACCTGAAAAAAGCCGGCTACGGCGGATTCGTTACGCTGAAAGACGAGGCGGCTTGATGGCGGTGTTTGATCGCGCCGCGCTGGCGCACGTGCTGAAGAACGGTGTCGAAAAGCTGGACTTGGGCCTGAGCGAAGCACAGCAGGAAAAACTGCTGGACTACCTGGCCCTGCTGAACAAGTGGAACAAGGTGTACAACCTGACGGCCGTGCGCGACCCGATGGAAATGATGACCCTGCACGTCCTTGACTCGCTGGCAGCAGTGCCGGCCTTTAAGGACGCGCAGAATGTACTGGATGTTGGGGCAGGGGGCGGATTACCGGGTGTAGTGCTGGCGATCGCCAGGCCGGACATGAAGGTGTCGATGATCGACATCGTCCACAAGAAGACGGCCTTCCTGAACCAGGTGAAAGCAGAGCTGGAACTGGGCAACGTAACGGTGTACACGAAGAAGGTGCAGGAACTGCAGGTCAAGACGCCTTACGACGTCATCACCTCGCGGGCCTTTGCGGACCTCAGCGATTTTGTGAACTGGTCCGGGCACCTGCTGGCAGAGGAAGGGCGATTTATAGCCCTGAAAGGCACGGCGCCGGCAGAGGAGCGAGAGCGACTGCCAGATCCATGGAAAGTGAACGAGCTACAGCCTTTGCAAGTACCAGGACTGGAGGCACAGCGCCACCTGGTTTTCATCGGCAGGGCGTAACTGGCTAAACAGTATAAATAATTTTAATCGTTTATACGAAGTAAATAGTATAAACGGTTTATACCGAATAAACGATTTAGACCATATAAGAAAACTCGATGGCCAAAATTTTCTGTGTAGCAAATCAAAAAGGCGGCGTAGGTAAGACTACCACGACTGTGAACCTGGCCGCCGGCCTGGCCAAACTTAATCAACGAGTGTTGCTTGTTGACCTCGATCCTCAGGGTAACGCGACAATGGGCGCGGGGATCAACAAGGCGACGCTCCAAGCTTCCACTTATGAAGTCTTGCTCGGCTCTGCCGATGTCGCGACTGCGCGCGTGCGTTCGGAAGCGGGCGGCTTTGATGTGCTGCCTGCCAACCGCGAGCTGGCCGGCGCTGAAGTCGAAATGGTGCAGCTCGAGAACCGCGAGCGCCGCCTGCGCGATGCGCTGGGCCTGGTAGCCAAAGACTATGACTTCATGTTGATCGATTGCCCACCTGCGCTGTCGATGCTGACGCTGAACGGATTGTGCGCGGCGCATGGCGTGATCATTCCGATGCAGTGCGAGTACTATGCGCTGGAAGGTTTGTCCGACCTGGTCAACACCATCAAGAAGGTGCACGCCAACCTGAACCCGGACCTGAAAATCATCGGCCTGCTGCGCGTGATGTTCGATCCGCGCATGACGCTGTCGCAGCAGGTCTCGGCCCAGCTCGAGCAGCACTTCGGCGACAAAGTATTCAAGACCATCATCCCGCGCAATGTGCGGCTGGCCGAAGCGCCGTCCTACGGCATGCCGGGCGTGACTTTCGACCCGACGTCGAAGGGTGCCCAGGCGTATATCGCCTTCGGCGCCGAGATGGTTAAACGTATCAAGAAAATGTAAGCGGACTTATCCACAATGGCGACTAAAAAAATGAAGGGCCTCGGCCGCGGTCTCGACGCGCTGCTCGGCGGCGACGAAGATCCGTCCAACCCAACTTCGCACCCGACTCCGTCGGAGATGGCGGTGCAATTCCTGCAAGCCGGCAAATACCAGCCGCGTACCCAGATGGATGAGGGCGGCCTGGCGGAGCTGGCTTCGTCGATCAAGACGCAGGGCATTATCCAGCCGCTGCTGGTTCGTCCGGTGGGGATCGACAAGGCGACCGGCCATGTCAAATATGAAATCATCGCGGGCGAGCGTCGTTTCCGTGCGGCACAACTTGCTGGTTTGGAAACTGTGCCGGTCCTGGTGAAGGATGTGGATGACACGACTGCGGCCGCCATGGCCCTGATCGAGAACATCCAGCGTGAAGACCTGAACCCTCTGGAAGAGGCGCAAGGTATTCACCGGCTGATCACCGATTTCTCGTTTACCCATGAACAGGCCGCGCAGGCTGTCGGCCGGTCGCGTTCGGCGGTTTCCAATTTGCTACGTTTGCTGAACCTGGCGGAGCCGGTGCAGACCATGCTGATGGCGGGTGATATTGATATGGGGCATGCACGTGCCCTGTTGGCTGTCGATGCTGCGTCACAAATTGCTTTGGCGAATGTTGTTGTAGCGAAACGACTGTCCGTGC
>JBCNOX010000667.1:0-2858 GCA_039593645.1 Pseudoduganella sp. | reverse complement strand
AAGCGCGACAATCCTTCGGCTGAGGTGCACATCCTGAATGGCGGGCACTTCGTAATGGACACCAGGCTGGATGAAGTGGCAGACATTACCGGCGCCTTCCTCGGCAAGCTCAATTCAGGTGCGGGTGTGTCCGCAGGTGCTGCGCCAGCAGGTCGATAAACTTGCGGACCTTGGAGGAGCCGTACTTGCTCTCGCGGTGCAGGATGTGCACCGGCCACGGCTCCTCTTCGAACTCCGACAGGATGATCTTCAGCTTGCCGGCGGCCAGTTCGTCGGCCATCTGGTAGGACAGCAGGCGGCAGATGCCAAGGCCGTCCACTGCGGCGCGGATTGCCGCGTCGTTGCTGGTGACGGTGAAGCGCGGTTTGATGCGGACGGTAAGGGCATCCGCCCCCAGGCCGAACTTCCATTCGACGCGCGGCGTGATATTGCTGGCGGCGATGACCGTATGCTGCTGCAGTTCTTCCGGGTGCCGCGGCACGCCGTTGCGGGCCAGGTATTCGGGCGAGGCGCACAGCACGCGGCGCATCTGCCCTACGCGCAGCGCCTTCATGCTGGAATCGGGCAAGGGGCCAAGGCGGACGGCGACGTCCATGCCTTCCTCGATCAGGTTAACCACGCGGTCGAGAAAGTAGGCGGAAACGTCGACTTCCGGGTATTGCTTCAGGAACTGCACGATGCAGGGCGTGACGAAGTTCTTTCCGAACAGGACGGAGGCGGTGACAGAGAGGTTGCCTTTAGGTTCCGAGTTCACGCCTGCAGCCGCGTCGTTCGCTTCCTCGATGCTGGCCAGGATGTTGCGGCAATCATCCAGGTAGCGCTGGCCGGCTTCGGTCAGGCGGACATTACGCGTGGTCCTTTGCAGCAGTTGCGCGCCCAGCTTCTCCTCCAGCGCAGTGATGGCGCGGGTGATGGCTGCCGGCGACATATTCAGGCTGCGTGAGGCGCCTGCAAAGCTCTCCTGTTCGCCCACCGCGACGAACACCGTCATCAAGTGCATTTGATCCATTCGAATCCTCCTCGCAGGATCGTACACTTATTGCGGTCCCGCTGCTATCACCGGGCTAGTGACGCTTAGCGCAGGAAGTGCAGCACCGCGTCGAGATACTCCCGGCGGCGTTCGATGTTCGACAGGTGGACGGTGGGCAGCGTAAGCAGGCGGGCGCCGGGGATCGCTGCGGCGATGTCGGCGCCGTGCTGGGCGGAAGTGACGGTGTCGTCACGGCCAGCGATTACCAGGGTTGGCGCTTCGATCAGGCGGATCGTGCGGCGCAGGTCGGCGTCCCGCACGGCAGCGAACAGGCCTGCCAACCCTTCGCGGTCAGTGGCCAGCAGCATGGCGCGGAACTTGTCGATCACCGGGCCGCCCGCATCGAGCATCTGCTGGGGGAACCAGTTGGCAAGGAATCCTTCGGCAGTCTCGCGCATGTCCGGTGCCGCGCGCACTGCTGCAATGCGCTCGTCGAATACAGTGGCCGGACCGAGATGCGCGGCAGTGTTGGAAAGTATCAGGCGGTCAAGCCGCTCCGGAGCATGGATGCCCAGCCACTGTCCGATAAAGCCGCCGAGCGACAGGCCGAGGAAATGCGCGCGCCGGATACCCAGCGCATCCATCATCTCCAGCACGTCGCGGCCCAGGCGGTCCAGTGAATAGGCGCCGGCAGGCACGCTGGATTTCCCATGGCCGCGCGCATCGTAGCGCAGCACGCGGAAGTGTTGCGACAGCGCGTCCACTTCGCCGTCCCACATGTGATAACTGGTGCCAATGGAATTCGACAGGATCAGGACAGGAAGGTGTTCGGCGCCGTCGAAGCGGTATGCGATGCGGACATTGTCGCCGGTGGTGATGTACATGATGCAGGCCCTTTCAATGTGTGGTTGATGGACCAGATCTTAGGTGCGCTCGCCGCCGAAATATATTATAAAGATCGGCATATCTTTGTAAGAAAAGTGGACAATGAGCGCTTTCACCCTGCACGACCTGCAATGTTTCGACGCGGTAGCCCGCAGCGGCGGTTTCCAGCCTGCCGCAGAGCTGCTGCATCGCTCCCATCCCGCAGTGCACGCGGCAGTCACGCGGCTGGAACAGCAGACAGGTCTCAAGCTATTGGACCGCAGCGGCTACCGGGTGGTGCTGACTCCCGCCGGCAGGTCCTTCCACCGCAAGGCGCAAGCCACGCTGACGGAACTGGCGGGTCTCCAGGTGCATGTGCAGCAACTGGCGATGGGGGAAGAAGATGAACTGCGCGTAGTGATCGGCGATATGTGCCCGCAGCGCGAAGTGCTGGCGACGCTGGCTGAATTCTTTCGCAGCCGCCGCGCAACGCGCCTGCATGTGCAGGTGGAGGCGGTCACCGGGCCGACTGAGCGCTTATATGACGGCGATGCGGACCTGATTGTGCACGGCGTCGACCAAGGCGACCCGCGTCTTGAATGGATTCCGCTGTCGAGGATCCCGTTCGTGCCGGTGGTGGCGCCGGGCTTCCTGCGTTTTCCCGTAAGCCGCGCCATCAAGCCTGCGCAATTGCGCGAATACACCCAGTGCGTCATCCGTGACACCGCGCGTCACACGAAGGGTAAAGACTATTTCATGGTCGAAGGTGCGAACCAGTGCTCGGTGCCGGACCCGCAGATGAAGAAGGAAATCATCCTGCAAGGCCTGGCCTGGGGCCATTTGCCGCGCTTCCTGGTGGAGCGGGAACTGGAAGAGGGAAGTTTGCTGTCGATCGCAGGCAGGTACCTGCCGGGGAGCGTGGAAGAACTGGTGGCGGCGCGCCGCAGCGACCGGCCGCATGGACCGGTCGCGCAGGAATTATGGGAATTCCTCAGTAGCTCGAAATCGCAGCCGGCTGGCCGTT
>JBCNOX010000666.1:0-2858 GCA_039593645.1 Pseudoduganella sp. | reverse complement strand
GCCCTCGTACTGCGAATTGTTAAAGCTGGCAAACTCCGAATTGGAACCCAGCTCGGCGCTGGCCTCCGGTGCGGAGCGCGACAAGAATTTAAATGCCATTACTACGTCCCCCGATAGCTTTCGATTGGTTGCGCCTGCCCGATGGCAGCGCGAGATTACAGGCCGATTTGCAGGAACCGCGCATCGTGCACCAGTTCGCCCAGGTCCAGCCTGGTCCACTGCTGCCCTTCACGGTCTTTGAATTGCTGGCCACCCCAGGCAGCTTGCCCACTGTCCGCCGGTGCTTGTTCCACCATTTCGTCCAGGTTGCGCAAGCCAAGCACCCGCCCGGCCAGGATGGCGACATTGAAGCCGAGGTGGGTGGCAAAGGTCACCAGGCGGCTGTCCGGCCCCGGCTGCGTGCCCGCCTCGCCCATATAGCGCGCCAGGTCGACCACACCGACCAGGTTGCCGCGAATATTGGACAGGCCGCGATACCAGTCCTGCGACAGCGGTACCGCCGTCACCGACTGGAACGGCACGATTTCGCCGACCTGGGTCAGGTCCAGCAGGCAGCGGCGGCCGCCCAGCAGCACGCCGAGCTCGCGGCCAGCGTTGCCCGTGCCGGCCTTGGCGGCCTGCATGCGCTCCAGCAGCGTCACTTGGTACTGCCGCAGGCGGCTGCGGCGTTCAGCGCCGGTCGGCGCCTGCTGTTCGGTCGTCATCGCTTAACCGAGTGCGGCAATCTTGGCCAGCAGCTCGGCCGCGTCGACCGGCTTGACCAGGTAATCCTTGGCGCCCTGGCGGATGCCCCAGATACGGTCGGTTTCCTGGTTCTTCGACGAGCAGATGATGATCGGCACGTCCTGCAGCTCAGGATCCTTGGCGATGGCGCGCGTGACCTGGAAGCCGTTCTGGCCAGGCATCACCACGTCCATCAGGATCAGTTGCGGTTTGTCGGCCTTGATCTTGGCCATGGCTTCTTCGCCGTTTTCAGCGGTGGACACGGTAAAACCGCTGCGCACCAGGATGTCGGTCAGGTAATAACGCTCGGTCGGCGAGTCGTCTACGATCAGGATTCGTTGAATGGCCATGCTTTACTCTCTGTATTACGGTGTTTTACGCACTGGCGGCGGCGGTGTGCTCTCGCACCGCAGCCAACAGGCTATCTTTGGTGAATGGTTTGGTCAGGTAGGCAGCCGAACCGACCATGGCGCCGCGCGCGCGGTCGAACAGGCCATCCTTGGATGAGAGCATCAGCACTGGGGTCGAATGAAACTTGGCGCTCTTTTTGATCAGGGCGCAGGTTTGGTAACCATCCAGCCGCGGCATCAGGATGTCGCAGAAGATCAGCGCAGGCTGCTGGTCATTGATCTTGGCCAGCGCATCAAAGCCGTCTTCGGCCAGGATGACCTGGTATCCCGCCTGGGTCAGGAAAATTTCTGCGGAGCGACGAATGGTGCTGCTATCGTCGATCACCATGATTTTCAGTCCGTTTCCTTGCGGTTTATTCGTCATTTCTAAAGTACTTTCTCTATAGTCTCGCTACGATAGCACAGGGAAAAGCCCAGTGGCAGATCATGCTGCTTAAAAGAAACACTTATTTATTTGAAAACTTGCAAACATTTCTTAATTGATAAGAAACATAGTTTTCAAGAATATAACTTTTAAATCGCCACCATCTCGAAATCGTCCTTGCGTGCGCCGCATTCCGGACAAGTCCAGTTCATCGGCACATCGGCCCAGCGGGTGCCTGGTGCGATGCCTTCTTCCGGCAAGCCGGCGGCTTCGTCATAAATCCAGCCACAGATCAGGCACATCCAGCTCTGGAATTCCTGGCTTGTATCATTGCTGCTCACGTTGAGTCACCTTCTAATAAAGTAAAATGCTGAATTAGGTATCTTAATCTACCCGCCGTGCAAAACCAAACATCTCCCCTGATCCTGACATTTGGCGTGGCCGATCCGGTCGGTGCGGTTGGCGTGCATGCCGACCTGGCTGTCTTCAATGCCCTGGGTTGCCGCGGCCTGTCCGCCACCACCGCCCTGCTGGTGGGCGACAGCGCGCGCGTCGAAGACCAGCAGCATGTCGATCCCGACTGGGTGGCCGACCAGGCCCGCATGGTGCTGGAAGACGTGCCGGTGCAAGCCTTCAAGGTCGGTGCGCTGGACCACCTGGAACACGTCTCCACCCTGGCCGAAATCGTGTCCGACTATCCCGATGCGCCGCTGGTGCTCGACCCGTTCGGCAGCCAGCTGCCGCCGCCGGGCGACGAGGACGACCCCGAGGAATTCCTGACCGTGCTGCGCCAGCTGCTGGTGCCGCAAGGCACGCTGCTGATGCTGTCCGAAGTCGAACTGGCGCGCCTGGCGGAAACCTGGCGCGACCTGGGCAATGGCGAAACCATGGCCGACGACGCCGAGCACCTGATCGACCTCGGCTGCGAATACGTGCTGGTCACCGGCAGCAATGCCGGCGGCGGCCAGCGCGCCAATACCCTGTACAACGCCGAAGGGGTGCTGCGCCACGATAAATGGCAGCACCTCCCGGGGCCCTTCGTGGGCGCCGGCGGCACCCTGTCGGCAGCCGTCGCCGCTTACCTGGCACACGGCCTGGCGGTGCCGGAAGCGGTGGAACGCGCCGAACAATACACTTACCAGACCCTGCTCCATGCCCAGCGCTATGGCATGGGGCGCTTTGTCCCCAATCGATTCTTCAAGCCATGACTACTTCGAAAAACGACATCCTGTTCGAACGCGCCCAGAAGTCCACCCCGGGCGGCGTGAATTCGCCGGTGCGCGCCTTCCGCTCCGTGGGCGGCACGCCGCGCTTCATCACCCGCGCCGAAGGCCCTTATTTCTGGGATGCGGACGGCAAGC
>JBCNOX010000665.1:0-2864 GCA_039593645.1 Pseudoduganella sp. | reverse complement strand
AGTCGGTGCGCAGGATGAAGTTGACCACGCCGCCGATCGCATCGGTACCGTAGATTGCGGACGCACCGTCCTTCAGGATTTCCACGCGCTGGATGGCGCCCAGCGGGATCGAGTTCAGGTCGACGGCTTTGCCGGAAGCGCCGTGGTTGCCCACGCGGCGACCGTTCAGCAGCACCAGGGTGGCGTTCGGGCCGAGGCCGCGCAGGGAGGCAAAAGAGGCGCCGCCGGACACGCGGTCGGCGTCGGCACCGAACACGTTGTTGCCCGAAGTCATATTGTCGGCACCGGTGCCGTTGGCGGAAATGCTGCGAAGCAGGTCCTGGGTGCTGGTGATGCCGGCTTTCTGGATCGCGTCGAAAGTGATGACCTGGACCGGGAGGGCGCCTTCCGCCGCCACCCGCTTGATGCTGGAACCCGTGATCTCGACGCGCTGCATTGGCGGCGCAGCTTCCTGTGCCATGGCTGGACTTACTACCCCGATCAGCGCAATCAACTGCGCCAGCTTCTTGATCTTCACTAGCCTCTCCCCAGTAGGTGTTTTTTGCAGAGTAGCGCTATGAAAAACTTGTCATCCAATGAAAATTACTATTGTGTCCATAACCTAATGTAATGCAGTGGTCACATTGCTTTTTGGTTCAATGTCCAGGTAACGCCAATTGGTCAGTTCGACCGGATGTCGGTTGTAGTTTTTAAGCCACGGTTGCTGGATATCGGCCGAAATCGGGTGGATCAGCAATACCCAGGGGTTGTAGGCGTGGATCAGTTGGTTCAGCTCGCGGTACAGGGCGTTGCGTTCCGGTCCATCGCTGAGCCGGCGGGCTTTCTCGTAGCGGCTGTTGTAGTCGGGCAAGTTGAAACGGGCGTAATTGGCGCGGCCGCTGTTGGGGCCCCACAGCAGCTGGAAGAAGTTGTCGCCGTCCGGGAAGTCGGCGATCCAGTTGGTTTCGAACATCTGCACCTTGCCAAGGCGGCTGGCCTTGATGATCTCGGTCTTCTTGTCGGTCTTGAAGCTGACGCGGATACCGAGCGCATTCAGGTTCTTGCGCCACAGCTCGTCGCGCAGGCGACCCACCATGGTCGGCTCGCTGTGCATCACCAGCGCCAGCGGCTGGCCATTGGGCAGGGTGCGGAAACCGTCCTTGCCGACCTTGTAGCCGAAGCGGTCCAGCAGGGCCTTGGCCAGCTTGGGGTTGTAGCTGATCGGACTGCGGTAGGCAGGGTCATAGCCCAGCACGTTCGGCGGCAGCGGGCTTTGGGCGGCAATTGCCAGTCCTTTTTTCAGCAGGGCGATGTCTTCGGGGCTGTTATAACCCAGCGCTATGGCACGGCGCAGGGCGACCTTTTCCTTGCTGTAGCCGCCGATCACCGGGTCGTCCATGTTCATCCACATGTAGTAGGTCTGCAGCACTGGGAAGGGCGACAGCACCATGCCGCGCTCGGCCAGGTCTTTTTTCAGCACCGGCTTGGGCGACGACGGGTCGAGCACCATGTCGCGCATCGACTCCGGTACCTGCTCGATATAGTCGAATTCGCCGTTCAGGAAGCCCAGCACGCGGGACTGGTATTCCTCCATGATCTTGACTTCAACCTTGTCGACGATGGGCAGGTGCTTGCCTTGCCAGACCTGGTGGTAGCCCTTGTTGGCAGCCAGCGTGATCTTGTCGCTGCGCTTCCATTCCTCGATGACAAAGGGGCCGCTGCCGACCGGGTGGTTGCCGACCTGGCTGCCGTAGGCCTCGGTCACCTCTTTCGCCACGGCGCCGGTGGCCGGCAGGGCGAGGTAGAACAGCAGGCTCGGATCGGGCTCTTTCAGCGTCAGGCGCAGGGTGTATTTATCCAGAGCGCGCAGGTCGGCCAGTTTGCCCTCGAACATGAAGGACCAGGGCGATTTGAGCGCCGGGTCGAGCAGGCGTTCGATGGCGAATTTGTAATCCGCAGCCACAACTTCGCGCTTTTTCCCGTTAAAAGCGGGATCGTCGCTGAAATACATGCCTGGCTTCAGATGGAAGGTCCAGACCTTGCCGCTGGCGTCGCTGGTGGGCATTTCGCGCAAGCTGCTCGGTGCCAGTTTGACGGGGCGCGCCTCGTAGTCGTAGCGCAGCATGGGCTCGAACAGGTTTTCCAGCAGGCTCAAGCTGGCCAGGTCGGAGGCGACGGCCGGATCAAGTCCGGTTTCGCCAGTCGAAAGAAAGGCGTGCAGGACCTTGTCGGCGGCCAGGACTGCAGGAGCGGCAGCGGCCAGCGAAACGGCAAGGGCGGTGGCGAGAACGCGAAGTTTTTTCATGCAGCGGAGCATAAGCCAGTGCTTGGCGATACGCCAGCTTATAACTTTTTTACATGAGCGCAGCGCATACTTTCATCTGCTGGCTCTATACTTTCGCTGCAAAATTGGTCATTCCACTACAAGAAGTGCATCCATGTCCCTTAATTACATCTGGTCCGGGTTTTTCCTCGTAGGTTTCGCCGCCGCCATCATCCAATGGCTGTTCATGGGCGATACTGAGATCTTCAAGAAGATCATCGATGGCACATTCGAGTCGGCCAAACTGGGTGTGATGGACATTGCGCTACCGCTGGCCGGGGTGATGACGCTGTGGCTGGGGATCATGAACATCGGCGAGAAGGCTGGTGCCATCGGCTGGCTGGCCAAGATCATTTCGCCCTTCTTCTCGCGCATCTTCCCGGAAGTGCCAAAGGACCACCCGGCCACCGGCCACATGGTGATGAACTTCTCGGCCAACCTGCTCGGCCTCGACAACGCCGCTACCCCATTCGGCCTGAAGGCGATGGAAAGCCTGCAGACGCTGAACCCGAACAAGGACACCGCCAGCAACGCCCAGATCATGTTCCTGGTGCTGCACACC
>JBCNOX010000664.1:0-2868 GCA_039593645.1 Pseudoduganella sp. | reverse complement strand
CATTCACGGGCGCCAACTACCAGACGGCGGGGTCGTTGGACTATGTCAACTTCCTGCGCGCGACCCGGTTGTGCACCAATGACGTGCGGCAAATGGCCGTGGCCTTCGAACGTGCGGTCTTCAACGTTGCGTTCAACAACCGGGACGATCATCCGAAAAACTTTGCCTACATCATGTCGCCGGATGGGCAATGGCGCTTGGCTCCGGCCTACGACGTGACCTTCTGCGAAGGACCCAACGGATATCACCAGATGGACGTCATGGGGGAGGCACTGGAGATTTCCCGTGCTGACCTGCTTCGCCTTGCCGAAGAGGCAGAAGTGCAGCACGGGGACGCCAGTCTGGCGATTGGCCGCATTTGCGACGTGGCCAGCCAGTTCACGGAAATCGCCAACAGCATGTACTCAAACGTTATTGCTCAAGACACCTTGATCATGATCCAGGGGCGCATCAACGAGAACGTAGCTCTGTTGCGGGAAGTCCGGCGTGGCCTGCGGACCCGAGGGCCAAGTCCAAGGGCCTGAACGCCGCCCCACAATGCGGCCGAAAATTCCTGTTGACGCCGTGCAGCAATATCGACACAATAGCGCTCCTTCGACGCAGGTCGAACGAAATCTGCGGGAATAGCTCAGTTGGTAGAGCGCAACCTTGCCAAGGTTGAGGTCGCGAGTTCGAGTCTCGTTTCCCGCTCCAGATTCATGAAGAACGCTCCCGAAAGGGGGCGTTTTTCATTTGTCATGATGTTGGCGGCAGGGGCCGCTACAGTCGCGCCACGGCATCTTCATAGCGGGCGTGATATCACTGGCCCGGCGTGACGAATCCGAGGTCAGTGTCGCAATCGGAATGGCGGGACGCATCGGTCGTGGGGACGACCGCAGGCGAGGGAAGCGGAGAGCGCGTCAACAAGACGCAATGGCCTGGATGTTGCACCAGCGTTCCGCGCGTCGCATGCACTGAAAGGCTGGCGAAAGGCCAACACCATCGTTGCCTGAACCGCACGCGTGTTGTGACCGTTTTCGGACCAATTCTCCATGTTCGCTCCACAATCGCACGGTAGCCTTCATGCTCCTTCTACACGTTGGCGGGCTGGTGGTCAGGCGTATCACTCCAGTGGCAGTGCCCAGGACCGGGCGCGGACTCTCCCTGCAGGCATTGCTGCGCCCGGGCGCACTGCTGACCAGCCTGGCGCTGGCAGGTTGCATGTCGGTGCCGGCTCCGGACCTGCCTGATCGCACCCCCAGCACCTGGACCCAGGTGCCGCAGGGCCAGGGCGTGGCGGTGGATGCCAGGCAGTGGTGGAAGGTGCTGGCCGACCCGGCGCTGGACGGCCTGGTCGATCAAGCCATCGCCGGCAACCTTGATCTGCAGCAGGCCACGTTGCGCCTGCAGGCAGTGCGGATCGTCGCCGGCACCTCGGATTCGCGCTTCCTGCCGGAGATCTCGGCCAGCGCCAAGCAGGTACAGGACGCCGCCGCGGTCGACACCTATTTCCATGCAGGCATCGAAGCGATCTGGGACCTGGGCCTGTTCGGCGCCGCCGAGAGTGCCCATCTCAGCGCGCAGGCCTCGGCCGGCAATGCCGAGGCGTTGCGCAATGCCGCACAAGTGGCGGTGATTGCCGACGTGGTGCGCAGCTATCTGGACCTGACCGTAGCGCAGGCCCAGCAGGATCTGCTGGTCAGACAGCAGGCCGTGGATGATCGCGGCGAACAACTGGCACGGGTTCGCCTGCGCCTGCGCCTGGATGAGCCGGGCGAGCTGGAACGCCTGCGCGCGCGCCAGGCGGCGACCCGGGCAGCGACGGCGCAGGCCCGCGAAAATGCGGACAACGCGGCCCGCGCGCTGGCGCTGCTGCTGGGGCGTGACGGGCCGGATCCCGCCTGGCGCGCGTACCGCGCGCCGCCGAAGCTCGGTGCATTCTCGCTGCATCAGGTCCCTGCGGATCTGCTGCGCCACCGCCCGCAGATCCTGCTGGCCGAATCAGAGGTGATGCAGGCAGCGGCCAGCAAGGGTTCGGCGCGCGCAGCGATGTATCCACGGGTCAGCCTTGGCGGCTCCATCCTGTACGCGTACAACCTCACCCAGAACGCCCGCTCCAATTCCGATTCGAGCCCGTCGATCGGCCCGTACATCGATATTCCGCTATGGGACTGGGGCCAGCGTCGCGCGCGCTTCCATGCCAATGAAAAGCAGCTGGATGCCGCCTTGCTGGGATACCGCAAGGCGGTGCTGGAAGGCGTGAGCGAAGTGGAAGGCGCGCTGGGCAGCCTGGCGCGGCAGGACAGCAGCATCCAGTCGTTGCGCGCGGCCAACGACGCCGCCGGCCAGCAGGTCAAGCGCCAGGCGCGGCAGGTGCAGCTGGGTCTGTCCAGCGAGTTCGATGGACTCGACACGCAACGCGCCGCACTCGCCTCGCAGGCTGATCTGATCGCTGCGCAGGGTGCGCGCGTGCTGGCCTTTGCATCGCTGTACCGCGCCCTCGGCGGTGCCCCGCTACCTGCCGAGGGTGAGGGCGAACCGCAATGATCGCACTCGCCCGCAAGACCCTGGCCTATGAGTGGCGCCGGTTCCTGCCGGTGGTGCTGGCGATGTGTTTCGCCGGTGTGCTGTTGATCGTGCAGGCCGCACTGGTGCTGGGCATCTTCGGTACCGCTGCGATCTATGTGAAAGCGTCCTCGGCTGATATCTGGGCTGGTTTCCCCGGCACCCAGAGTGTCAATTACGGCCATGCAATCAGCGCGGATGTGGAAAGCCATCTGCGCATGGACCCGGATGTCACCCGCGTCGAGCCCTACGAGTGGGTCGATGGCGAATGGCGATCCGTCGCGCAGGGCACCGGCAATGTGTCGGTGTACCTGTCCGGTATCT
>JBCNOX010000663.1:0-2874 GCA_039593645.1 Pseudoduganella sp. | reverse complement strand
TCAGCCTGTACGGCGGCGACCTGCTGGCGGCCGACAAGCGTTTCTTCCTCAAGTACATGCTGTCGAGCCAGTCGGCCATCCTGTGGATGAGCACCATGTTCGTCCTGTCCACCCTGTTCTACTGGGGTGGCCTGGTGGCACGTTCCGACTTCGGCGGCGCGATCGGCTCCCGCCTGTGCTGGGCCGGCATCGTGCTGGGCGTGACCGGCATGCTGGTGCGCTGGTACGAGTCCTACCTGATCGGCACCGACGTCGGTCACATCCCGATCTCGAACCTGTATGAAGTGTTCATTCTGTTCTCGCTGATCACCGCGATGTTCTACCTGTACTACGAAGCGCACTACAAGACCCGCGCATTGGGCCCGTTCGTGCTGCTGGTGATCTCGGCAGCTGTCGGCTTCCTGCTGTGGTACACCGTCGCGCGCGGCGCGTCGGAGATCCAGCCGCTGGTGCCGGCGCTGCAAAGCTGGTGGATGAAGATCCACGTGCCGGCCAACTTCATTGGCTACGGCACGTTCGCGCTGGCCGCCATGGTGGCCTCGGCCTACCTGCTGAAATCGCACGGCATGCTGGTGGACCGCCTGCCGTCGCTGGAAGTGCTGGATGACGTGATGTACAAGGCGATCTCGATCGGCTTCGCCTTCTTCACCATCGCCACCATTCTCGGCGCTCTGTGGGCGGCGGAAGCGTGGGGCGGCTACTGGTCCTGGGATCCGAAAGAAACCTGGGCCCTGATCGTCTGGCTGAACTATGCAGCCTGGCTGCACATGCGCCTGATGTCCGGCCTGCGTGGCCGCGCGGCGGCATGGTGGGCCCTGGTCGGCCTGCTGGTCACCACCTTCGCCTTCCTGGGCGTGAACATGTTCCTCTCCGGCCTGCATTCCTACGGCAAGCTTTAATATCGGCTTCAGCAAACTGGTGTAAGGTTTAGCTATTACCTTGCACCAGTCCTGGAGCTGACCATGCTGATCCTTCCTTCTGAAATCACACCGCGCGAAATCTTCGAGTCGCGCCGCAAGTTCATCAAGCTGGCAGCCGCAGGCGCCATTCTCGGGCCCGAACTGGCCCTAGCGCAGGGCGGCGCCAAGCTGACCGCCCGTCCGAATCCCGCCTTCGCGGTGATGGAAAAGCAAACTTCGCGCAAGGACGCCACCAGCTACAACAACTTCTACGAGTTCGGCACCGACAAGTCGGACCCGGCGGAGAATGCGCACACGCTGCGCACGCGCCCGTGGACGGTGCAGATCGAAGGCGAGGTGAAAAAGCCGATGACGCTCGATATCGACAGCCTGCTCAAGCTGGCGCCGCTGGAAGAGCGCATCTATCGCCTGCGCTGCGTGGAAGGCTGGTCGATGGTGATCCCGTGGATCGGCTACTCCTTCTCCGAATTGATCAAGAAGGTCGAGCCTAACGGTAATGCCAAGTTTGTCGAATTCGTCACTTTGGCCGACCACCAGCAAATGCCGGGCGTCCGCAGCCGCGTGCTTGACTGGCCTTATGTCGAAGGCTTGCGCATCGACGAAGCCAACCACCCGCTGGCGCTGCTCACACTGGGCATGTATGGCGACGTGCTGCCGAACCAGAACGGCGCGCCGGTGCGTATGGTGGTGCCGTGGAAGTACGGCTTCAAGTCCGCCAAGTCGATCGTGAAGATCCGCTTCGTGCGCGACATGCCGCGCACCTCCTGGAACAAGTCGGCGCCCAATGAATACGGCTTCTATTCGAACGTGAATCCGGAAGTCGACCACCCGCGCTGGTCGCAGGCCTCCGAACGCCGCATCGGCGAAGACGGCTTCTTCACGAAGAAGCGCAAAACGCTGATGTTCAACGGCTACCCTGAGGTGGCATCGCTGTACACCGGCATGGACCTGAAGAAGTTCTACTGATGGCCTTTACTCCCACACCGCGCCAGCTGACGGCGATCAAATCCATCGCTTTCGTGCTGGCGCTGATACCGTTCTTTGCGCTGGCCTACCTGGTGGCGACCGACCAACTGGTCGAGCCGCTGCAATACATCACGCGCAACACCGGCTCGTGGACCTTATATTTCCTGTGTATCACGCTGGCGGTCACACCGCTGCGCCGTCTGTCTGGATGGAACTGGCTGCTCAAGCTGCGCCGCATGATGGGTTTGTACGCTTTTTTCTACGCGCTGCTGCACTTCACCACCTTCTTGTGGTTCGATCACTTCTTCGACGTTCAGGAGATGTTGAAGGATGTCGTCAAGCGCCCCTTCATCACGGTCGGCTTCATCGCCTTTGTGCTGCTGCTGCCGCTGGCCGTGACCAGCACCAACGGGATGGTGCGCCGCCTCGGCGGCAAGCGCTGGCAGCTCCTGCATAAACTGGTGTACGTGATCGCGCCGCTCGGCATCCTGCACTTCTGGTGGATGCGGGCGGGAAAGCATGACTTCAACAAGCCGATTCTGTTTGGCCTGATCGTGCTGGTGCTGCTTGGGATTCGGGTCTGGTGGGCACGCAGCAAGGCGGCAGCAACTTCTGCCGCCGTCGCGCCGCGCCGCTAGGAATTGGTTTGGGGCGGCGCTGCTTGCCGCCCCGGCGGGATTACTTGATTACCGATTCCAGCGCGAACAGGTCGGCTGGGTTTTCACGCTGGCGCACGACGTGGACTTGGTCGCCGTCGACGATCAGCTCCACGGCGCGGCCGCGGGTGTTGTAGTTGGAGGCCATGGTCATGCCGTAGGCGCCGGCAGTCTTCATCACCAGCAGGTCGCCGGCTTCGACGTTCAGCTCGCGGTCGCGCGCCAGCCAGTCGCCGGATTCGCAGATCGGGCCGACCACGTCGAACATGGCGGCGCCAGCGTCCTTGCGCACCACCGGCTGCATGTCCATCCACGCCTGGTACATCGCCGGG
>JBCNOX010000662.1:0-2899 GCA_039593645.1 Pseudoduganella sp. | reverse complement strand
TGCAGCCATTCGAAGGGCCTGCGCTGCGGTTGGTGTCCTACACCCACCCGGAATACCTGGAATCGCTGGGCGAGTTCTTCACGCTGAACAAAGGCCATGCCTTCCTGATGCGTGGCACGGAAGGCGAGACTGTCGCCAACGCCAATAAGGCGCAGAAAATTGACTGGTTCCACGATGGCGAGCGCACCGTGCTGGTCGAGAAGCAGACCCTGGTCGAAAAGCTGCCGGAGCTGCCGGAGGATAAAAGCGCCGAGTCCACTGCCGCCTGGATCCAGGCCGTGCTGCGCGGCGAAATTCCGGTGCCCGACGCGATTGCGCAGCAAGCAGGCCACTGCAAAGAAGTCGCCCGCGCGCTCGCTGCGCGCGCCACCGTCCTGTAAAATGGTGGGTTTGGTCTCGGGGCAGGGCGGCAGCAAATGGCAAACCAGTACGATGTAGCGGTGATCGGCGCAGGCGCGGCGGGAATGATGTGCGCGGCGACGGCCGGCAAGCGTGGCAAGCGCGTGGTGCTGATTGATCATGCCGGGAAGCTGGCGGAAAAGATCCGCATTTCCGGCGGCGGCCGTTGCAACTTCACCAATATCAACGCAGGTCCCGCCAATTTCCTGTCCGAGAACCCGCACTTTGCCAAGAGCGCGCTGTCGCGCTTTACGCCGCAGGACTTCCTGGCGCTGGTGAAAAAACACCGCATCGGCTTCCACGAAAAGCACAAAGGGCAACTGTTCTGCGACGACTCCGCCGAGCAGATCATCCAGATGCTGAAGGAAGAATGCTCCGATGGCAACGTGCACTGGCGCATGCCCGCGAAAGTGGATGCGCTGCAGCAGAACGGCGCCGGCTACGTCCTGCAAACGAACGAAGGTGAAGAAATCCACGCGGCGTCGATTGTTATCGCCACTGGCGGCTTGTCGATCCCGAAAATAGGCGCGACCGATTTCGGTTACCGGATTGCCAAGCAGTTCGGCCTGAAGCTGGTCGAACCGCGGCCCGCCCTGGTGCCGCTCACCTTCGATGCGCAGGAATGGGCGCCGTTCGTGCCCTTGTCCGGTGTATCGCTGGAAGTGGACGTGGAAACCGGCTCGCTGAAAGGCCGCAACCCGACTGGTGCCCGCTTCCGCGAAGACCTGCTGTTCACCCACCGCGGCCTGAGTGGGCCCGCCATCCTGCAGATTTCCTCGTTCTGGCAGCCCGGCACCCCGATCACCATCAACCTGCTGCCGGAGATGGACCTGGCTCAAACGCTGATCGAAGGGAAGGGCACGCTGAAGAAACAACTCGGCAACCTGCTGTCGCAATGGCTGCCGAGCCGCCTGGCTGAAGGCCTGCTGCACGTGCACGGCCTGGACCCCGAAGCGCGCATCGCCGACATGAAGGACGAGACCTTGCGCAAGCTGGGCCGTGCCGTCAACCATTGGACCATCACCCCGAACGGCTCGGAAGGCTACCGCAAGGCCGAGGTCACGCGCGGCGGGGTGGACACCCGCGAGCTGTCCCAGCAATCGATGGAATGCAAGAACGTGCCCGGCCTGTACTTCATTGGTGAAACAGTGGACGTGACCGGATGGTTGGGTGGCTACAACTTCCAATGGGCCTGGGCATCCGGAGTGGCTGCTGGCCTCGCGATCTGATATCATTCCACTTCCGGCAACGCATTTTTCGCCGGATTCATGATGTTAGCTGGGCTGAAATATTGCCCGCGAAAGACGTCGATATCCCCTTCGGAACCGCCTGAGTGGCCGGTTTGGCGTCTATTGTCTCTTCCATTTTTGAGCAAAACCTGCTAATATCGCTGTCTTTCCTGAACCCTAACGGTTTGAATTTTTACATGACTACTATCCGCCTTAAAGAAAACGAGCCGTTCGAAGTCGCAATGCGTCGCTTCAAGCGCACCATCGAAAAGACCGGTCTGCTGACCGAACTGCGCGCACGCGAGTTCTACGAAAAGCCAACCGCAGAGCGCAAGCGCAAGCTGGCAGCTGCCGTGAAGCGCCACTACAAGCGCATCCGCAGCCAGCAACTGCCTAAGAAGCTGTACTAATTCAGCTCTCGTCGGCATTCTTGCAGGCGCACTGATCGCCACGGATGCCCACGCCAGAGTTTCAACCCGCTCCGGTATAAGCCGCAGCGGGTTTTCCTTTTTCCACGCACACTTTTGAGGTAGCTATGAGCCTGAAAGCCCAGATTACTGATGACATGAAAGCCGCCATGCGCGCCAAGGAAGCCGGCAAGCTGGCCACCATCCGCCTGATCCTGGCCGAGATCAAGCGCAAGGAAGTGGACGAGCAGATCGAAGTCAACGATGCCCAGACCGTGGCCATCGTCGAAAAGATGATCAAGCAGCGCAAGGATTCGATCACCCAGTTCGAAGCCGGCGGCCGCACCGACCTGGCCGACATCGAAAAGGCCGAACTGGCCGTGCTGGTGGCATACATGCCTGCCGGCCTGTCCGACGAAGAGATCGCCGCCGAAGTGAAAGCCGCCGTGGCCGAGTCCGGCGCTGGCGGTCCACAGGACATGGGCAAAGTGATGGCCATCGTCAAGCCAAAGCTGGCTGGCCGCGCCGACATGACGGTGGTCTCCGCACTGGTCAAGAAGGCCCTCACCCCGGCATAATCTACAGCCGAGTTCGTGTCACACCTTGGGGTCACACCCCAAACGTGACACGGGCTGAGCCGAGTCATGGCCGAGGCCGTGTCACACTTGGGGTGTGACCCCAAGGTGTGACACGGGCCCAGCCATATCGTGGGCCGCGTGCGTTGAGGTGGATCAAGTTCCATTCGTGCGCGGCGGTATAGTCTGATTTATAACAAATACCGTTCAGCCTCGTGATTCCACAGTCATTTATTGCCGACCTGCTGAACCGCGTCGATATCGTCGATGTGGTGGGGCGCTACGTCCA
>JBCNOX010000661.1:0-2903 GCA_039593645.1 Pseudoduganella sp. | reverse complement strand
CTATTGCGGCGTGGCTGTTTGGCGCCCTTGCCGTGACGACGCTGGTGGCCTGGCTGTGGCAGGGGGACCGTCCGCCTGGCCCGCGTGCCGCGCTCGTCGCCGAGGGCGTGCAGCTGCCTATCGGCGCACAGCAGGCCGCATCGCATTCGTGGTGGGCGACCTGGGTGCTGGTCGTAGTCGACGTTGCGATATTCGCTTCGCTTGCCTTCACCTTGCTGCATCTGTCGATGCGGCTCGAGGTGTGCCCACCGCCCGGCGCCCATCTGCCAGGCGCTCCCTGGCCCTGGCTGCAGGCCTTGCTGCTGGCGGCCAGTTCTGTGCTGGCCTGGTGCAGCGGCCGACGAGCAACCCGGTGGTGGCCGCTGCCGGCAGCGGGCGCTTGTCTCATCGCGGCATTTGCGGCGGACCTGGCCGCGCAACGGTACGCGGGACTGGCGCCCACGCGCGATGCGTGGAGCGCCGCCGTAGCGGCATTACTGGCTTACCAGGGATTCCACGTGGCCGTGCTGGCGCCGGCAGCGATTTACGTCGCGGCGAGAGGGAAGCTGAGGGCAGCCAGCCGTGCCACGCTGGACAATACTATCCTGCTGTGGCACTGCGCCGTGGGGCAGGCGCTGGCGGGGCTGGCTTTGCTGCAGCTGGTTTAGAACGAATAGACCAGGGTCACCGAAGTCTGGGTGTCGGTGTTCTGCTTATCGATCGGCACGGTGGTATCGTTGATGGCGCTGAAGGCAGCCTTCATGTGCATCGACCCATTGATACGGGCGCTCAGCGAGGTCTCGGAAGTCGAGTGCGTGTTCCAGGACGCGCGCTCGACCGTCAGCATCTGCGCGAAGGTGGCGCTATCACTGAGTTTCCAGCGGAAGGCGGCACGGCCGCGAAGCACCAGGCCGCGGTCTTCCTCGCCGTTGGCGCGGGTCGCCTTGAAGAAGCCCGGGCCGGCTTCCATGTCGAGGGTCTTGTTATCGCTCTGGTAGACGCGGAAGCCATGACCGACACCGACGCTGGCGCTGCGGGTGTATGCGCCGAAGCGGTCTTCCGAGAAGCCGGCCAGCACAAACAGCGTGGAATTTTCTTCCAGCAGCTTGTAACCGGCCTTGGCGCCGAACTGGTAGCGTTCCGCCGAGCGTTGCTTGGTCTCTTCGCCGTCGACGCGGGCGCGGTCTTCCTTGAAGTAGCCGTTGCCGGTGTACTCATTGCTCCAGCGGAGGGTATCGTGCAGGACTTCGAACCTGCCGGTGACGGAAGTACCGGCAGTATTGCCGCTGGTGGTGATCGCGCCGATTTCGGCGGACAGCATCACGTTGCCAGTGTGTTCAATCTCGTTGTCTTCAGCCAGTGCGTTGCCTGCGGCCAGGCCGGAGGCGAAAAGGAGGGGGATCAGGTATTTCATAACTGAATTCTATCAGGGCTCTACGGAATGTGCCCGCTTCAGGCAGCGCAACACGAAGGTCGAGCGGCTGTGGCGAATGCCGGGCAGTTTATACAATTTCCGGCGCAGGAACTCTTCATAACCTGCCGTGCCGGCCACGGCCACCTTGATCAGGTAGTCGTATTCGCCCGTCAGGAGGTAGGCCTCCATGACTTCCGGAAGGTCGGCCAGCGCCAGGCCGAATTTGTGCAGCATGTCGTCGTCGTGGCGGTCCAGCGTGACCTCGATGATGACGGTGTCCGGCAAGCCGAGTGCCTGCTGGTTGAGCAGCGCAGTATAACCTTCGATCACGCCGCGCTCCTCCATGGCCTTGACCCGGTTCCAGCACGGGGTGGTCGACAGGCCCACTGTTTCGGCCAGCCTGGTATTGCTTAAGCGGCCGTCCCGGCGAAGTTCTCGCAGGATTTTGCGGTCCATCTCGTCAAGGTGTTCCATGTTTTTGCCAAATTGAAGAAGATTCTTCTATTTTACATGGGAATTGAGGCAAAGTTTGGATGCCTATTCCGGCCGGCCAGCCGGATAATCTCCCTATGAATACCGAACAAAGAACTTTCCGCCTGCGCCTTGACCGTTGCTCCGCCATGGATGCGGCAGAAGCGGTGCTGGCGACGCTGCGCCGTGGCGGCGTCCAGCTCCATGCGATGCGCATGGCGCCGGGCGTGCACGGCATGAACCTGGACCTGGACGTGGCAGCCGAGGGCGAAGATGCCCTCGTGCTGGCCCGCATGCGCCTGTGTAACCTGATTGGCGTGTTGAAGATTCGCGTGCAGTCGCGTGCCTATGCCCCGATATAGGCGTACTTGAAACTGAAGACGATGGCGATTACCCACACGATCGGCTTCACCTCGCGGAAACGGCCGGTCAGCAGCTTGAGTGCAGCGTAGGTGATGAAGCCGAACGCGATGCCGTGCGCGATCGAGTAGGTGAAAGGAATCAGCAGGGCCGTGATCGCGGCCGGAATGCATTCGGTGGTTTCGTTCCAGTCGAAGTCGCCGAGGTCGCGCAACATCAGGCAAGCCACGAACAGCAGCGCAGGCGCCGTCGCGTATGCCGGCACCACGCCGGCCAGCGGCGCAATGAACAGGGCGGCGAGGAACAGCAGCGCCACCACCAGCGCAGTGAGGCCGGTGCGGCCGCCGGCCTGCACGCCGGACGCGCTTTCCAGGTAGGCGGTCGTACTGGAGGTGCCGAGCATCGAGCCGGCCACGATAGCCGTGCTGTCAGCCAGCAGCGCTTTATTAAGGCGCTCCATCTTGCCGCTGACCAGCAGGCCCGCGCGGCTGGCAACGCCCATCAGGGTGCCGGTGGCGTCGAACAGTTCGACCAGGAAGAACACCAGCACCACGTTCAGGACGCCGACGCCCAGCGCGCCCGGCACGTCCAGCTTGAGGAAAGTGGCGTCCAGCGACGGCGGCGCCGAAAACACGCCATGGAACTGATTGCCGCCGAAGAAGAAGCTCAATACGGTGAC
>JBCNOX010000660.1:0-2919 GCA_039593645.1 Pseudoduganella sp. | reverse complement strand
CTGCAGCTCCTCGGCATGGCTACTCATTTCTTCGGCAGTGGAAGCGAGTTCCTCGGCGCCGGCGGCGTTCTGCTGGGTGGTCTGGCTCAACTGCCCCATGGCCATATTAATCTGGCTCACGCCGGAAGCCTGCTCTATCGAGGCGGCGGCAATTTCCTGGACCAGGCGCGAAGTCTGCTGGATGGCCGGCACCATGGCGTCGAGCAGCGCGCCGGCCCGTTCCGCAACCTGCACGCTGCCGCCGGCCAGGTCGCCGATTTCCTGCGCCGCCACTTGGCTGCGCTCTGCCAGCTTGCGCACTTCCGCCGCCACCACTGCAAAGCCCCGCCCATGCTCGCCGGCGCGCGCCGCTTCGATGGCGGCATTCAGCGCCAGCAAATTGGTCTGGTATGCGATATCGTCGATGATCATGATGCGCTTGGCGATGTCGCGCATGGCGTTCACCGTGCTGCGTACGGCATCGCCGCTTTCGCCGGCTTCGCCTGCGGCCTTGGAGGCGGTGGTGTCGGTAACGCGTGCATTGTCGGTGTTCTGGCTGATCGAGGCACTCATCTCCTCCACCGAAGCGCTGGTTTCCTCGACGCTGGCCGCTTGCTGGCTGGCAGCCTGCGACAAGGACTGCGCCGTGGCGCTGACCTCCTCCGCGGCCGCCGCCAGCGCCAGCGCGCCGTTGCTCACCTCCGAAGCGACGCTGGACAGCTTGTCCACCATCTGCTGCATGGACGCCAGCAGGCTGTGTTTGTCGCCTTTGCGCAGCTTGATCTGCACGGCCAGGTTTCCCTGCGCGACTTCCTGCACGATGTGAGCGGCGTAATCCGGCTCGCCGCCCAATTGTCGCAACAGCCCGCGTATCATCCACACCGAAAGCACGATGCCCGCCAGCAGGCCGCCGCCCAGCAGCATGGCGTTGGTGCGCATGGTAGCGGCCGTTTGCGCCGTGGCTGACTCGTATTCCTCGCGCGCCACCCGTTCCTGCAACTCGATCAGCTTGCCCATCGCCGCCAGCACCGTCCGGAACTGCACGTCGGCGCCGCGGGCATCATCCAATGCCTCCTTATGCTTGCCGGCGCGCGCCTTCTGGAGAATGGAACTGCGCAGATCCTGCCAGCCGTTCCACGCCGCCGTGTACTGCGCCGCCAGCTGCTGCTCCTCCTGGGTGAGCGTGGTCGCCATATACGCGTTCCAGTTCTTGCGGATCAACTCCTGGTGTGAAGCGTCGCCCTGCTGGGCCGCTTCCACTTCCGCCGGGCCGGTGGCGGCGGCAGTCATCACCATGCGGTGCCGGGTGCGCAGCATGTATTCATTGACCTTGCTAAGGTAAATCAAGGCAACCGTGCGGTCTTCGTAGGTTGTTTTCAGGCGCGCGTTGCTGAATTCCATGCCGCGCATGCCGGCGTAGCCGATGCCCGCCATCATCAATACCAGCACCGCGACCAGCAGGCCAAGGCGCATCCCAACCGTCAGTTTTCGCCCCATTGTCTCGCTCCTAGGCTGCCAGGTTGCCGGCCTGCCTTGCCTGCAGTTGCTTGAGCAGTGCCGGTATGTCCAGGATCAATGCCACGTCGCCGCTGCCCAGCACAGTCGATCCGCTCAGGCAGGCGATGCCGCTGAACACAGGGCTGAGCGGCTTGATCACCGCCTGGCATTGCCCCTGCAGGCTATCGACCACCAGCCCGGCGCGCTGGCCGGCATGCCGTACCACCAGCACGCTTTCGCGGCGCGGCGCGGCGCCATGCAGGCGGAAAAGCTGCCGCAGGGCCACGGTCGGCAGCACTTCGCCGCGCAAGTCGATAAATCCCCGCTGGCTTTCGCGCTCATACTCCACGCATTCCTCTATCGTTCCGAGCGGGATGGCGAAGCGTGAGCTGCCAACCGTCACCAGCATGCAGTCCATGATGGCCAGCGTCAGCGGCAAGCGCACGCGCACCGTGGTGCCGCGGCCGGCCTCGCTGTCGATGGCAATGCTGCCGCGCAGTGCTTCGATATTGCGCTTGACCACGTCCATGCCGACGCCGCGCCCTGACAGGCTGGTCACCGCGCTGGCAGTGGAGAACCCCGGCTCGAATATCAATGCAAATAATTCGCTGTCGCAGGGCTTGTGTTCGGGGTCGAGCAGGCCGCGCTCAATGGCGCTGGCAATGATGCGCTCGCGCTGCAAGCCGCCACCGTCGTCCCCGACTTCGATCACGATGCTGCCCGAGTCGTGGAAGGCATTCAGGAATACGGTGCCCTGCACTGGCTTGCCACGCTGGCGCCGCACTTCGGGTGCCTCGATGCCGTGGTCGATGGCGTTGCGCACCAGGTGGGTCAGGGGATCGCCGATGCGCTCCACCAGGGTCTTGTCCAGCTCCACTTCCTCGCCACTGAGGACCAGGCGGATGTCTTTCCCGATCTCGCGCGCCACATCATGCACCACGCGCTGGAAGCGGTTGAAGGTAGCACCGATCTTCACCATGCGCAGCTGCAGGGCGCTGTCGCGCACCTGCTCTACCAGGTCGGCCAGCGCGGAAGTACTGTCCTGCAGGTCTGTGTCCTTGAACCGGCTGCCGATCATCTGGGTGCGCGCGCTGGCAATAATCAGTTCTCCCACCAGCGTGATCAACTGGCCAAGGCGCTCGGCATCGACGCGGATGGTGCGGCTTTCGTGCGGCCGGGCGGGCGTTGCACTGCCCGGGGGCTCCACTTGCGGCGCCGCATCCGTGCGCGGCGCTTCCGGCGGGACTACCTCGCCTAGTGCGCTGGCCTGCAAGACCTCCGCAATCGCGGTGCCGTGCAACGGCAGCGTATTGGCAAGGCGCTGGAAATCGTCATTGCCGCTGCCGGGCGGCAGCAGGCGCAAGGTGCATTCGTCGTGCAGGAACTCGAACACCTTGCTGATATCTTCCGCATTGGCCGCCGTCTCAAGCACGATCTCAAAAC
>JBCNOX010000066.1:0-14737 GCA_039593645.1 Pseudoduganella sp. | reverse complement strand
TTCAAGCTGATCAACGACACCCTGGGCCGCACCGCTGGCGACGCGCTGCTGCGCGAAATTTCGCAGCGCTTCCGCCTCGCCCTGCGCGACCAGGACGTGGTGGCGCGCCTGTCGGGCGACGAATTCGCGGTCGGCCTGTTCGACATCCACCAGCATTACGAAGCGAGCATGGTGGCCAACAAGCTGCTGGCTGCGGTGAACGAGCCTTTCCTGATCGACGGCCATGACTTGCGCGTCAGCGCCTCGATCGGCATCAGCGTCTACCCGCAGGACGGCAACGACGCCGAAACGCTGCTGCGCCTGGCCGACATCGCCATGTACCGCGCCAAGCAGAACTCCTCGACGGACGGCGAACATATCGCCTTCTACAGCCAGGACATGAACAAGGGCATGCAGGAGCGCATGCGTATCGAATCGGGCCTGCGCCAGGCGCTGGGCAACGGGCAACTGCTGCTGCACTACCAGCCCAAGTTTGAAATCAGCACCGGCAAGATCATCGGCGCCGAAGCGCTGGTGCGCTGGAAGCATCCCGAGCGCGGCCTGGTGCCACCGGCCGAATTCATCCCGCTGGCGGAAGCCACCGGCCTGGTGGTGCAGGTTGGCGAATGGGTGCTGGAAGCGGCTTGCGCGCAGGCGCAGGCATGGAAAGAGAAGGGCTTGCCGCCGGTACGCCTGGCAGTCAATGTCTCGGCGCGTGAGTTTACTTCCGCGCTGCCCGGCCGCGTCATGGAAACGCTGCATCGCTATGGCCTCGAGCCATCGTGGCTGGAGCTGGAGATCACCGAGTCCACGCTGATGCACAACATCGAGCGCGTGATCGGCATCATGGACCGCCTGACAGCGGCCGGCGTCACGCTCTCGCTGGACGATTTCGGCACGGGCTATTCCAGCCTGTCCTACCTGAAGCGCTTCCCGATCGACACGCTGAAGATCGACCGCTCCTTCACTACCGGCATCCCGGTCGACACCAACGACTGCGCCATTGCCAGCACCATCATCAGCATCGCCCAGCAACTGAAGCACAAGGTCATCGCGGAAGGCGTGGAAACGCCGGAACAACTGGCCTTCCTCAAGGATTCCGGCTGCGACGAAGTGCAGGGCTACCTGTTCTCGCGCCCATTGCCTGCCGAGGAGTTCGAAGAGGCCCTGGGGCGGAACTGGGCGCCACCGCAACCTGTCGCCGCCAACGCCTAACGCGACACGAAACTATCCACTTCGTCGATGAGTTGTGCGCGCCCGCGCGCACGGCGCATTGCACTACAGGCCGAGGTGCGCTTACACTCCTGTGTATTTGAAAACGATTTCAGGAGGTGTCTCGTGGGCCGATTCCCTGATTCTACGGTTCTCGCACTGATGCTGGCGCTGGCCGGCACGTCCCTTTCCGCAGCATCCGCAGCACCACCGGCACCCTATGCGTGGGACAGCGTGGCCATTGGCGGCGGCGGCTTCGTATCGGCCGTCATCCCCAGCCGCAGTGAGGCCGGCGTCGTCTACGCCCGCACCGACGTCGGCGGCGCCTATCGCTGGGACAAGGCCGCCGCACGCTGGGTGCCGTTGCTGGACTGGCTGTCCGACGCAGACACCGGCCTGCTGGGAATCGACTCCCTGGCCATCGATCCCCACAATGCCGGCAAGGTGTATCTGCTGGCCGGCATCAGCTACTTGCAGAACGGCCGCAGCGCGATCCTGCGTTCGAGCGACTATGGCAAGACCTGGGCCGTCACCGAAACCACCAGCCTGTTCAAAACACATGGCAACGGCATGGGGCGCAACAATGGCGAGCGCCTGGCCGTTGATCCCGGCAACGGCGACGTGCTTTATGTCGGCACGCGCTGGAACGGCTTGTTCAGGAGCGCCGACGCAGGCGCAAGCTGGCGCCACGTGCCGGGCCTGGACGTTACCAGCACCCCGAATGGTGCCGGCATCAGCTTCCTGCTGCCTGATCCCGCGAGCGTGAAGGACGGCGTCGCCCAGCGCCTTTACGTCGGCGTTTCACGCTATGGCTCCGTTGGGCACAACTTCTACCGCAGCGACGACAACGGCGCCAGCTTCACCCCGGTCGCAGGTACACCGTCCACGCTGATGCCGCAGCGCGCCGCGCTCGATGGCGCAGGCAACCTGTACATCACCTTCGCCAACGGCGCAGGCCCGCACCCGAACAGCAAGCTGCCGGAGCCGATGGACCGCGGCCAGGTCTGGCGCTACACCATCGAATCCGGCAAGTGGAAGGACGTCACGCCAGGCGGGTTCCCATCGGCATTCAGCGGCATCAGCGTCGACGCGAAAAACCCGCGCCGCCTGGCTGTCTCCACCATCAGCACCTACCTGCCGCAAGGCGATGGCAAAGGCGACCGGTTGTTTGTCTCGAACGACGGCGGCGCCAGCTGGACCGACGTGATCGCACGCGGCTTCACCAAGGACCTACAAGGCGCATCCTGGATGAAGGGCCATGGCATCCACTGGGCCAGCATCCTGGAATTCGATCCCTTCGATTCGAAGGCTGCGTGGGTCACGTCCGGCAACGGCATTTTTCACACCAGCGACATCGATGCCACGCCGGCCGTATGGACCTTCAACGTGAAAGGCCTGGAGGAGACCGTGCCACTGAATGCCGTCAGCGTTCCGGGGGGACCGCTGGCGTCTGCGCTCGGTGACATCGACGGCTTCCTGCACGCGGACCCGACGCAGTATTCGCCGATCCATATGCCGCAGATGGGCACGACCTTCGGCCTGGCTATCTCAGGCGGCAAGCCAGGCGTCATGATCCGCGCAGGCAAGACCATTTACACGACACGGGATGGCGGAGTGCACTGGAGCCAGGTTCGCTCCGTCAAGGGCGAGCAGGGGCAGGTGGCCGTGTCGGCCGATGGCGCCGTAATCCTGCACGCCCCGCGCGGCAGCAGAGAGGTCTATCGCAGCACCGACAGCGGAGAAAACTGGGCCCAGGTGAAGGGCCTGCACACGCCCAACTTGCGGCCCGTGGCCGACCCGGTGGCTGCCAATACGTTCTATGCCTACGACGACGGCGTGATGAAGGTCAGCACCGACGGTGGCGCATCGTTCTCACCGCGCGCCAGTCTGCCAGCCGGCGGTTCGCGCCTACTGCGCGTGGCGCCAGGCAGGGCAGGCGACTTATGGGTTCCGCTATACGGCGGCGGCCTGCAGCGCTCCGAGGATGCGGGTGCCAGCTTTGCGCCACTGCCTGGCGTGACCTATTGTGCGGCGGTCGGATTCGGCAAGGCGGCACCGGGAGCGACATACCCGGCGGTCTACATCTGGGGCAGTGTCGGCGGCGTGCGCGGCGTGCACCGGTCGATCGACGGCGGGGCAAGATGGGTGCGCATCAACGACGACGCGCACCAGTACGGCGGACCTGGCGACGGCCAGTTCATCGTCGGCGATATGAACCGCTTCGGTGTGGTCTACATGAGTACTGCCGGACGCGGAATCGTCTATGGCGTTCCCGCAACAGTAACTCGCTGAGGAAGAAACTGCATTCTGTTTGAAATCGTTTTCAGGTTTGGTGAATTTCGTAATTGCAGCGACGAATTTCGTAACACAAACTGTGACTACATCGTGGCGAGCCACGTAAATAGAGAAAAAACGAGGAGACAACAGAGTGAATCAGTATCGACTGAAGAAGACTGCTATCGCCATCGCCGCAGCTCAATTTGCGCTGCTCTCTGCCAGTGGCGCGATGGCCCAGACCCAGGCCGTGGCCGCAGCAACTTCCCAACCTGAAACCGCCCCGGTGGTCGTCGTGACAGGCCAGCGCGCGGCGCTGCAATCGGCCCAGGCCATCAAGCGCAACTCCGACGAAATCGTGGACTCCATCGTTGCCGAGGATATCGGCAAGCTGCCCGATCGCTCCGTGACCGAAGTGCTGCAGCGCGTCGTCGGCGTGGCGATCGACCGCACGATGGCGAAGAACGACCCGGAACACTATTCGGTGGAAGGCTCCGGCGTAACTGTCCGCGGCCTGACCTACGTGCGCTCCGAATTGAACGGCCGCGATTCCTTCTCCGCCAACGGGGGCCGTTCCCTGAACTTCGAAGACGTTCCGCCCGAGCTGATGGCCGGCGTGGACGTGTACAAGAACCCCTCCGCTGAGCAGATCGAAGGCTCGATTGGCGGCCTGGTCAACCTGCGCACAGCGCTGCCCTTCGACTATAAGGGCTCCAAGCTGGCTTTGAGCGCGGACTACACCTACAACGAACTTGGCGGCAAGAAGAAGCCGGGCGGTTCCATCCTCGCATCGAACCGCTGGAAAACGCCGATCGGCGAATTCGGCGCACTGGTGGACCTCGCCTATTCCGAAAGCGCCACCCGCACCGACGCGTTCCAGGTCGAGCCATACTACCCGCGCACCGACGTCGTCAACGGCAAGACAGTGTGGGTGCCGAAAGGCGCGCAATGGCGCACCCTGGAATTCGACCGCAAACGCGAAGGCTATTACGGCGCGCTGCAGTGGCAGCGGGATCCAATGCTCAAGTCGCACCTGACGTACTTCAAGTCCAAGTACCAGATGCAGTGGGACGAACGCGCCATCTTCTCCCAGGCCAGTCCGTACAACATCCGCGTCAGTCCAGACGCCACCTACGGGCCTAACGGTAACCTGCTGACCGGCACCATGACCGATCCTGCCGACGGCGGCATCAACTTTGGCGGCGACACCCGTACCGCCAACCGAAAATCGGATACGACCGACATCGCCTGGAACATCACATGGCGTCCGGCCAATCGCTGGACCCTGAAGTCGGACCTGCAATACATCAAGGCCAAGACCGGCAGTTTCGACTCCACGGTCGCCACTGGCGTCCAGATGGCCAAGGAGCAGGTCGACCTGACCGGCAACGTGCCGCGCCTGATCTTCGACCAGTCCGACCTGGCCTACCTGGCCGACCCGAAGAACTACTACTGGGCCTTCACCATGGAACACATGGACCGTGCCAAGGCCACCGGCAAGTCCTGGAAGGGCGACGCGATCTATGACTTTGAAGAGCACAAGTTCCTGAAGGACATCCGTTTCGGCGTCCGCCTTTCCAACAAGGATTCGGTGACGATGAATTCCAACCCAAGCTACAACTGGTCGGCGATATCGCAGCCATGGCAGCTTGGCTGGGACATCAACCAACTGGCCTCGCTGGGCGACTCGCGCTTCAGCGGCAACACCGAACTGCACACCTTCAACAACTTCTTCAACAAGAATTTGCAGGTGCCGTCGCTGGTCTTCCCATCGGTCGCGCTGGCGAACGGCTACCCGGACAGCTATGCCGCCCTGCACAAATACCACGACATCCTGTGCGCCGAAGCGCATGGCGGCGACACGTCCAGCTGCGGGGACTGGAAGCCAGCCACCTTCGGCACCGAACCGGCCGGCACCAACGACCAGTCCGAAAAGACCAGGGCCTTCTACACCCAGGTGCGTTTCGGCTTCGACGAGCTGAAATACCCGATTGACGGCAACCTTGGCGTGCGCTATGTGAAGACCAACATGACGGCTCACGGCTACACGACGTTCACGCCGAATATCACTATCCCAAGCGGGAACAGTGTGACCGGCCAGCCGATCGTCAGCATCCCGGCTTTCAAGCAGGCCCAGGACTTCGACAACAGCTACCACAACGTGTTGCCGAGCCTGAACCTGCGCATGAAGGCCAACGACCAGTTGCAGTTCCGTTTTGGCTTTGCCGGCGCGATGTCGCGTCCGGACTTCTCGCAACTGCAGGCATATACCACGCTGTCGCAGACTGCCGACCTTACCTCCAACGGGACCGTCACTACTGTCAATAGCGTCAACCTGTCGGGTGAGGCCTCCGGCAATCCGAAGCTCCGGCCGATCACCTCCAGGCAGACCGACCTGACGGCCGAATGGTACTTCTCGCCGGTAGGCTCTTTTACCGTGGCCGTGTTCAACAAGCGGTTGAAGGACGTGATCATCAACCAGGTGTTCAACTTCCAGATTCCGGACGTCTCCGGCAACATGCAGGACTTTGCCGTCACCGGTCCGGTGAACGGCGCCAAGGGCCACGCGCGCGGCATCGAGCTGGCTTACCAGCAGTACTTCGACAAGCTGCCCGGCTGGATGTCCGGCATTGGCCTGCAGGCCAACTACACCTATGTGGACAGCAAGCAGACGCTGTACAGCCCCGTGTTCTCGCCATTCTGCGGCGGCAGTGGCCAGGCGGCCAACCTGAACACGAACATGAACGGCTGCGATACCAACGGCCAGACTTTCAGCGATTTGCCGCTGCCCCTGTTGTCGAAGAACGCCTACAACATCGCCCTGTTGTATGACAAGGGCCCGTGGTCCGCCCGCTTGGCGTATAGCTGGCGCTCGAAGAACCTGCAGGCGGTGAACGTCAACGGCACCAATGGCGGCGATGGCACCGATACCAACCCCGCCAGCCCGACCTTCGCCCAGCACGTAGTGCGCTGGGCGCTTCCAACCTGGGCCGATTCCTACGGCACGCTGGATGCGTCGCTCTTCTACCAAGCTACCGAAAGACTTTCCATCGGCCTGGAAGGAACCAACCTCACTGACGCCAAATACCGTCAGCTGATGCAGCAGCACACCGGCATGATGGGCCGCGCATGGTTTGTGTCCGGCCCGCGCTATTCCATAAAAATGCGATATTCGTTCTAAGGAGAAGAAATGCGTTTCAACCCGATGCGGGTGGCGGTCTTGCTCGCCCTGGCAACCTCTGGAACCGCGGTTGCGGGAACTTTCGAACAAACTGCCAGCGGTCTTGTGGTCAAGCCGGACAGCGCCGCGGCAAAGGAAATCCGGCTCGAGCTAATGGACGACAACATCATCCATGTGCTCAAACTGGACCAGGGCGGCAAAGCCCTGGTGCCGTCGCTGATGACCGTCGCCAAGCCATGTGCCTGCACTTTCACTGTCAACCGCAAGGGCGACACGGTCACGCTCAAGGCAAACAAGATTGCCGTGGCCGTGTCGCTGGCCACCGGCAGCCTGCAGTTCTCGGACGCCGGCGGCAAAGCGTTCCTGAGCCAGGCCTCGGAATCCATCGAACCCATCGAAGTGGGCGGCAAGCCGTTCGTGGCGATCAAGCAGGGCTTCAACCACGGCACGAAGGATGCGTTCTACGGCCTTGGCCAGCACCAGAACGCGCAGATGAACCTGAACGGCGAAGACGTGCTGCTGGCCCAGCACAATATGATCGCATCGGTGCCGTTCGTAGTGTCGGATAAGAACTACGGCGTCCTGTGGGATAACAACGCCATCTCCCGCTTCGGTAATCCACGGCCATATGGCCCGCTGAAACGCGACTTGAAACTGGTCGATGCAGAAGGGAAGGCCGGTGGACTGACTGCGCGCTATTACGTTGGCGGCAAGCTCGCGCTGACCCGCCAGGAACCGGATATCGCCTACCAGTACCTGAAAGACGTCGCCGAAAACTGGCCAAAAGAACTCGGCCCGCTAAAAAGCCTGAAGGACGTGAAAGTGGTGTGGGAAGGAACGCTGGCCAGCGACAAGCCCGGCGTGCACAAGATGCAGCTCTATGCCTCGGACTACGCGACTCTCACCATCGACGGCAAGCAGATCATGGACGTGTGGCGTCAGGACTGGAACCCCTGGTACCACAACTTTGAACTGAAACTGAAGAAAGACCAGCCGGTCAAACTGAAGCTGGAGTGGAAACCATCCGGTGGCATGGTCGCGATGACGCACAGCGATCCGTTGCCGGAACCAGAGCGCCATTCGCTGACGCTGTCCTCCGAAATCGCCCAGGGCATCGACTACTACGTCATTCGCGGCACCAGCATGGACAAGGTGATTGCCGGCTACCGACACCTGACCGGCCGGGCGCCGATGATGCCGAAATGGGCCTACGGATTCTGGCAATCGCGCCAGCGCTACGAAACCCAGCAACAGTTGCTGGACACGCTGCACGAATACCGCAAGCGCCAATGGCCGCTCGATAACATCGTGCAGGACTGGTTCTACTGGCCTGAGAACGCCTGGGGCTCGCACGATTTCGACAAGACCCGCTTCCCTGATCCGAAAGGCATGGTGGACGAGGTGCACCGCCAGAATGCACGCATCATGATCTCCATCTGGGGCAAGTACTACGACACCACGGACAACTACAAGGAATTCGCGTCCAAGGGCCACATGTGGACCAAGAACGTCGAAAACGGCGCGCTGGACTGGGTCGGGCCTGGCTACAAGAACAGTCATTACAGCCCATACGCGCCGGAAGCGCGTGAGATCTACTATCGCCAGATGAAGCACAAGCTGGTTGACCTGGGCTTTGACGCCTGGTGGATGGACAACACAGAACCGGACGTGCTCTCCAACACCCGTCCCGAAGATTTCAAGAAGCTGATCGGCCCTACGATCTACGGCGCGGGCGAAGTAACCTTCAACCCGTATAGCCTGCTGCATACCCAGGGTATGTACGAAGGCCTGAAACGTGACCAGCCGGACAAACGCCAGTTCATCCTGTCGCGCTCCGGCTTCGCCGGCATCCAGCGCAACGCGACGGCCGTGTGGAGTGGTGACGTGGCGAGCCGCTGGAACAACCTGTACGACCAGATTGCCTCCGGTGTCAACATGTCGATGTCCGGTATCCCGAACTGGACGCACGATATTGGCGGCTACGCGCAGGAAAACCGCTACCAGTATGGCGATATCGGCTCGGCACAGGAAAACCGCAACACCGCCGGCGGCAAGATCGATCCCGCCGACCTGAAAGAATGGCAGGAGCTGAACCTGCGCTGGTTCCAGTTCGGCGCCTTCTCGCCGCTGTTCCGTTCCCACGGCGAAGTGGTCAAGCGCGAGATCTACAACATCGCGCCGGAAGGCTCGGAGATGCGCGACTCCATGGTGTCATACCTGAAGCTACGCTACCGCCTGATGCCATACATCTACGCCACCGCTTCGGACACCTATCACAACTCCGGCACGATCATGCGCGGCATGGTGATGGACTTCCCGCACGACGACCGGGTGAAGGACATCAAGGACCAGTACCTGTTCGGGCGCGCTTTCCTGGTAGCGCCTGTGACCAGTTACGGCGCCCGCGAACGCAGCGTCTACCTGCCGAAAGGCGCGTCCTGGTACGACTTCGATAGCGGGGCAGTGCACAAGGGCGGCACGACCATCACGGCAGCCGCACCCGCCGCGCGCATTCCGGTCTTAGTGAAGGCCGGTGCCATCGTGCCAACGGTGCCCGTGCAGCAGTATGTGGACCAGCACCCGGACGCGCCGGTCACGCTGAAGGTGTACACCGGCGCCAATGGCGAGTTCTCACTGTATGAAGACGATGGCGTCAGCAATGGGTACACGCGCGGCGAATACAGCCGCATCCCGCTGCGTTATGACGACAAGACCGGTACCGTGACCATCGGCCAGCGGGAAGGGAAGTACCAGGGAATGCTGGAGAAGCGCAAGTTCAGGGTTCACTTCATTAAACCAGGCATGTCGACTGCCCGCAGCCTGGATACCGCCGACAGCGAAATCTCATACGAAGGAAAGGAGATCACCGTCCGGTCCCGCGGCTAGCGGGCGTAACTAATGCCGAACCGTCGCCACCGGTTCGGGAGCCGGTACGTTCATCGACAGCAGCACGTCCAGTTCCATATGGTTGACCGGCTTGGTCAAGTGAAAGTCGAAGCCGGCTTCGCGCGTCAGCCGGCGGTCGCCTTCCTGGCCCCATCCGGTAACGGCGATAATGCGCGGTCCCGGTTGCGCGATCCGCCCCCGCAGCTCGCGCGCCACGTCGAAGCCCGACATACCCGGCATGCCAAGGTCGAGCAGAACTACCTCCGGCTCGAATTCGAACGCCAGCCGGAGGCCCTCCTGTCCGTCATGGGCCTCGCGCACCTGATGACCGGCGGACTGCAACAGTGCGGCCATGCTGGAGGCCGCATCGCGGTTGTCATCGACGACAAGGACGCGGCGTGGTTTCAGCCGCGCCGTGCGGCTGGCGCGCGGCACTTCAGCCGGGGCCACGGCCGGCCGCTGAAGCAGTGGCAGGGATACCGTAAACGTGCTGCCGGCACCAGGCCCCTCGCTCGCCGCCTCGACACTGCCGCCATGCAGTTCGACAAACCCCTTCACTAGCGACAACCCTATCCCCAAGCCCCCTTGGCTGCGTTCGAGCGCAGGGGCGACTTGCGAGAACAAGCCGAAGATATCCTTGAGGTGTTCTGCCGGAATACCGATGCCGCTATCGGAAATCGAGATCTTTGCCGTCCCCTCCAGCCGCTCCGCCGAAACACTGATCACTCCACCGTGCGGAGTGAACTTGATCGCGTTATTCAGGAGGTTGAGGAAGCATTGGACCATGCGCGTGGAATCCGCGGACGCAAGAAGCGGGTCGTCGGGCAACTGCACCAGCACTTCGTGGCCGGCCGCCTTGAGCGATTCTTCCACCGCCTGCAGTGCGTCGGACAGGCAGTCGACCAGCGACACGTCCGTCTTGCGCAGGGATACCTTCCCCTGGGTAATCCTGGACACTTCCAGCAGGTCGTCGACCAGCCGCGCGAGGTGCCGGGACTGGCGGTCGATGACGGCCAATATCCGTTCGGCCTGGGAAGGGAGCCCGGACATGCGCGACAGCAGCACAGCGGCATTGCGGATAGGTGCCAGCGGATTGCGCAACTCGTGGGCAAGGGTAGCCAGGAACTCGTCCTTGCGCTGGTCTGCCAGCTTGAGTGCCTGTTCCGCCTCGGTCTGTGCGGTAATGTCGGCATTGACCCCGAACCAGTGGATAATCTGCCCGTCGTTGTTGCGCAGCGCTACGGCCCGGCTGAGGAACTGCCTCCAACGGCCATCGATGCCTCTCAGGGGGACTACCATATCGTACGGCTCGCCCGTGGCGACGGAATGCCGCCATCGTTCAACGATCAGCGGCAACAGGTCCGGGTCGTTCACTTGACGCCAGCCCCAGCCTTCGGCCTCGCTTTGCGACAGCCCGGTGTACTCATACCAGCGCCGGTTGTACCAATAAATCCAGCCGTCCGGCCGTGCCATCCACGCGATCTCGGGCAATTCGTCGGCCAATGTGTGGAAATGCAGCTCCATTTCGGCTGCCGCCGCCTCGCCGCGTTTGCGCTCCGAAATGTCGGCAATGACGCCGAAGGCGCGTATTGCCTTGCCACGCTCGTCGTAGGTGGCCTTCCCGCGCCCGAACGCCCACCGCATGTTTCCCTGCGCGTCCCGCAGCCGAAACTCGATGTCGCAATCGCCTTTGTTGTGGATGCTGTCGCGCACCTGCGCACGCAAGCGGTCGCGATCTTCGGCAAACACAAAGTTCATCAGTGCGGCCGGCTCCGGCGGCAGCTCCCCGGGCTGCAGCCCAAGAATGTCGCGCTCCACTTCGGCGCTCCACCAGGCGCGATTATTAACGAGGTCCCAGCTGAATACGCCCATCCTTCCTGCTTCCAATGCCAGGCGCAGCACTTGCTGCATGTCCTGTAGCCTGGCAGCGGTGCTTGCCGTGGCCTGGGCGTCAGCCAGGTCGCGGTACATGCGCCCGTGCTCGTTCAGTAGCATGATCAGGACGAAACTGGAGGAGACCAAAGCGTATGCCCTGCCGGCGTAGAACCCGACATCCCATCGGCCGGCGTTGAATACGCTGACCAGCCCGATCTCGAAGAACCATGCGGCCAGCACCACCGTCAGCCACATATCCATGGCCGAGGTTGAGCGGCGGGTAAACAGGATCGCCAGGGCCAGCCCGGTAATGAACCATTGCCCGTAGCGGCCGATGTTGAAGACGGATGAGTAATGGTCGTCTTTCAGCATCTGCGGCAACCAGTCGCCTCCCGCCGTCGCGAGCGTCCCTAGTATTGCTGCGCTGGCGAGCGTCACCAGCACAGCTTTTGTTGTTGCCCGCCCCAGCTTGTCGGCGCGCCGGCCCGCTTGCTTGACGAAGGAATAGGCGATGACTGTAGCAGGAAAGCCGATGTGCCAGAAAACGTGCAGGTAGCCGGTGGTTTGTGGTCCGGCGCCGAGCAACCCGGTGGGGCTGAAGACGCCTGGGAACGACAATAGGTGCACTGTTGCCATCACGGCCGAATAAAGGTAGCCGCAGGCCAGGATGAGGATGCACTGTCTGCGGATGAGGCGGAAATAGCCGAGTAACAGCGTCATGGTGATCAGATCGTTGATCACGAGAACCGGTTGGTGCAGGGGAATAAACCACGGCGCGGCCGCCAGGGGCATGCGCGCGAAAGGGATGAGGGCGAGAAACATCCCGAACGATACGGCGACCACGATCAGTGCCAGGCGCACTGAAGCCGGTCCAGCATCGTATTCGAACAAGGTTGTTGCGGCTTGGCTGTCAGCGGCGGCCGCGCTATCGCGCGGGTTGCCGGACAACTCGGATGTGTAGCTCATGTGAAATGACCGTCACCCAAGTGTTCGCGGCACCCATCGTATGCCAGATAAGAAACAAGCGGAGCGCGATAGGGGCGCCGCTCAGCGCTGGTTTAACCCCAGCCGTACCACGCGTCGCGCAGTTCGCCAACTTTGACGTTAGTCAGCTTGGCTTGTTTGGAAAGCCAGTCCTGCACCAGCGCGCGATGGCTTTCTTCGACTTTGCCATAGGGCTTGTTCGACACTACGATGCCGCCGAAATCGTCGTTATAGCCACCGCCGAATGCGAGGCCATTGGCTTCGATGGCTTCTTCGAGGAATTGGTGGATCAGGGCGTTGTGTTCGGCCAGGGTCAGGGTGCCGACCAATTGCGCTTCGACGAGGAAACCGAGTTCCTGGAATTCACCGAGGTGCTTTTTCTTGAGTTGACGCTTGTTGTAGCGGCGGGATGCTGTCATGGTTCGGAGAATAAGGTTAGAAAATAGGGTTGGCGGCAAAATCCTGCCACCAACCCGTCAATCAGGCGCCCCTCACAATCCCGAAATCTGCAGCCTTGATCTTCACCATGCGACCATCAGGGTGGTACCAGACCACACCTTCCATCACATTCATGGCTAAGTAAGACTTCAATTCTTCGAAATCACGAGGGCAATCGACCAGTACATCTTTGCCGTGAGGTACCAGCTGGTGTTCAGGTAATCGTTCGGGATTTGCGCCATGGCGAGTGCCTACAGTCGGTCCGCAGAACTCATACGTCCCGTCCGGCAAAGCTTCCTTGGCAGCCGCCATGATCCGTTGCAGGTTCTTACCTTCGGCAGACACCCATCCCGGCCAATGACCGGTTTCTGGATCAGGTTGCGGTTGCGCAGGCTCGAATCCAGGTGGAGGAGTACGTCCCGTCTTCGCATCGTAGCGAACATAGAACACACCTTCCTTCAACCTCACGGCCAGGCCGTCCCATTTACGGGTGGCATAGCCCAAACCTTCGGCGACCCATTCAGATCCCGGTACGATCTCGTCACGAACTTGACGATTCCCGTCGTAGTTACGCTGAAATAACGATTTGATCTTAATCATTTACTGCTCCTAGGTAGTTGGTAGGTTTCGATTCCGGCCCCGGCCACACTAGGAACTTCGAATCCAGCACTGCAGTTATTCGTCAGGGGGGCTGGATTCAAACTGCAATCCCCTGGTTCAGGATGATAATGGCAGCCCGCGCTTGCACGCAAGGGCGGAAATGTGGCCCGAAACGACAAGAAGGCAGGGTGCGAAAACCCTGCCTTCCACTGAACGAACGAAACCAGGCCGCTTTATTTACTGTGCGGGCCCAAAGTAAGGCTTGAACGCTTCTTGCATCTCGGGCGACAACTGCTGGAAGTCGATACGCTGATTCTTAATTTCGGCACGCAAGCGTTTCGCACCTCCTGCGGCGCGTACCAGGCGAATCACCAGATCCCGGGCCAGTTCCTGTAGCACTTCCCGAGGAATTTGCTTTGGGTCGCGCACCACAAACGTTTCCCGCGCCGGATCGCCATTGCACTCGGTACCGGAGACCTTATAAACGCCGCCATCAGCGTGCTGAAGATACAGGCTCTGGCCTGGTGTTGGGTTGCGGCGTTTGGAATACCCGTTAACGAGGTAATACGTATCTGTGGAATACTTCGCTACACCAAAAATCCATTGGCGCGTGGTCCAGTTCTCAGAGTCGGCCATCTGCGCACACAGTGCGCGGATATCTTCAGGCACAGGATCCAGTTTGAGGCCTGCTGAAGGCAGCCGCAGGCCCAGAACGGGATCAGGCAAGAATCGAGGAGGGCGGTTGCTTTCCTGTGCACCCGCACTTGCGCAGAGTACCGCAAGCAATACGGCTGCGCACCGGCCCTTAATAGCGGTAGACAACATGACTTGGTCTTTCTGCTCTGTATCCGGGACCTGCCCAGAAATCACTTTGAATGAAGTCGGAAATCCACTTGCTTCCATCGTAGCCGGCCACATGTCCATTCTGATTGCCACCGGTATACGGTTGCATGACCATCACGTCCCCCTTCATAAAATGAAAGGTATCCGGGTTGTCGACTGTAATTGCATGGAAGCCGAGCTGAAGCAGAACCGGGCCAAAATCTTTCCCCGCTGGGGCATACTGCGAAATCTGCGCCCCGCCGGCTTGAAGCGCCATGCGTACATACTTCGCGCATTTCCCCTGTCCAAATCCCGGGAGCGCATTACTCCGCAAATGTTGCGCAAATTGATCCAGATTAAGTGGCATGATCCGCCTTTAAGCGACTTTGTTGGTTGCCAGATCCCAGCCGCCAGACGTATTGCCGCCAGTGCCACCGCCAATCTTCTGCTGCGTATATTTCCACTTCACTTTCGAGAACTTCAAGT
>JBCNOX010000659.1:0-2926 GCA_039593645.1 Pseudoduganella sp. | reverse complement strand
GGTGCCTTCGTCGGCATCCTCCACCGACACCGACAGCGCGCCCGCGTCCATCAGCGCCTCGGACAATGCTTCGGCGTGTTCACGTGCTACTTCGATGACGATTTCAGTCCAGCTCATTTTATTACTTACCTGCCTTATTTGCCTGCTTTAGGCATTTCTGCCAATCGTTGCTCAAGATAGTGAATGTTGGTGCCGCCTTCGATGAAGCGCGCATCCACCATCAGCTCGCGGTGCAGCGGGATGTTGGTCGAAATGCCTTCGACCACCATTTCCGACAACGCGATCTGCATGCGGCGGATGGCCTGCTCGCGGGTTGCGCCGTAGGTAATGACCTTGCCGATCATCGAATCGTAGTTCGGTGGTACAAAGTAACCCGAGTACGAGTGCGAGTCAACGCGCACGCCTGGGCCGCCCGGTACGTGCCATGCGGTAATGCGGCCTGGCGACGGGGTGAACTTGAACGGGTCTTCGGCGTTGATACGGCATTCGATGGCGTGGCCGGACAGCATCACGTCGCGCTGGCGGAAGCGCAGCTTCTCGCCTGAAGCGATGCGGATCTGCTCCTGCACGATGTCGATACCGGTGATCATTTCGGTCACAGGGTGCTCAACCTGCACACGGGTGTTCATTTCGATGAAATAGAACTCGCCGTTTTCGTACAGGAATTCGAAGGTGCCTGCACCGCGGTAGCCGATCTTGCGGCAAGCTTCGGCGCAACGGTCGCCGATCTTTTCGATCAGCTTGCGCGGGATGCCTGGTGCCGGTGCTTCTTCGATCACCTTCTGGTGGCGGCGCTGCATGGAGCAGTCACGTTCGCCCAGCCAGACGGCGTTTTTGTGTTCGTCGGCGAGGATCTGGATTTCCACGTGGCGTGGGTTCTCCAGGTACTTCTCCATATAGACTTCCGGATTGCCGAAGGCGGCGCCGGCTTCCGACTTGGTCATGGTGACCGCGTTCAGCAGGGCAGCTTCGGTATGTACCACGCGCATGCCGCGGCCACCGCCGCCGCCAGCGGCCTTGATGATCACCGGATAGCCGACTTTGCGTGCGATCTGCACGATGGCTTTCGGGTCATCCGGCAGGGCGCCGTCCGAGCCAGGCACGCAAGGCACGCCGGCCTTGATCATCGCTTGCTTGGCCGACACTTTGTCGCCCATCATGCGGATCGATTCAGCGCGCGGGCCGATGAAGACGAAACCGGATTTTTCCACGCGTTCGGCAAAGTCCGCGTTCTCGGACAGGAAGCCGTAGCCTGGGTGGATCGCTTCCGCGTCGGTCACTTCGGCCGCGGAAATGATGGCCGGCATATTCAGGTAGGACTGGGCCGAAGGCGCTGGACCGATGCAGACGGATTCGTCGGCCAGCTTCACATACTTGGCGTCACGGTCGGCTTCTGAGTGCACGACCACAGTCTTGATGCCCAGTTCGCGGCACGCGCGCTGGATGCGCAGGGCAATTTCGCCGCGATTGGCAATAAGGATTTTTTCAAACATGGCAGCTTCTATGTTTGTGAGAGGAGAGGAGCTTGTGCTGGCTGCCTGGATGTCCATTGCAGCCATGGCCCGGCTTTAGCCGATCACAAACAGCGGCTGGCCGAATTCGACCGGTTGGCCGTTCTCGACCAGGATCTGGGTGATGGTGCCGGACTTGTCGGCATCAATCTCGTTCAGCAGCTTCATCGCTTCGATGATGCACAGGGTGTCGCCCTCTTTCACGGTGGCGCCCACTTCAACGAAGGCTGGATTGCCAGGTGCGGAAGCGCGGTAGAAGGTGCCCACCATTGGGGACTTGACAACGTGGCCGGTTGGTTCGGCGGCGGCAGCTGGAGCGGCGGCGGCAGGCGCGGCGACCGGTGCGGCGACAGGAGCGCCGGCAGGTGCGTAATGGGTTGGCGCTTGCGGCGGCATCATCACGACCTGGTTTTGTGCCAGACCGCCGGACTTGACGATGCGAACTTTGCTTTCGCCTTCGGTCACTTCCAGTTCAGCGATGTCCGACTCTGCTACCAGGTCGATCAGCGTCTTCAGCTTGCGTAGATCCATGTTGTTGGCTCCCTTGTTCTATCTATTATGTTGACGGTTACTTTGATGTCGCCTTATGGGCGGCATCGCGTTAGATGTGCGCAGATCGCGGTAGATTAACTGCTTTTTAAAGCAAAGTCGATGGCGAGACGATATCCGTCGATACCAAGCCCGCAGATCGTCCCCTGTGCGATTGCGCTGAGATAGGAATGGTGGCGGAACTCCTCCCGCCGATAAATATTCGAAATGTGTACTTCAATAAAAGGGATCGCTACGCCGGCCAGTGCATCGCGCAGTGCGACGCTGGTGTGGGTGTAGCCACCCGGGTTGATGACGATGAAATCCACGCCCTCGGTTCGGGCTGCGTGGATGCGGTCTATCAACGCTCCTTCGTGGTTGCTCTGGAAACAGGCGAGCTGCGCACCGGCTGCTTTGGCTTGCGCCTGCGCCGCCTGTTCCACGTCTGCCAGCGTGCTGGCGCCGTAGGTTTCAGGCTCGCGCGTCCCCAACAAATTCAGGTTGGGGCCATTAAGTAGCAGCAGCTTCGATGCCATGATTCCCTGACCATTTTCCGCGAAAGTTCCGCATTTTGCCGCCATCTACGAGCATTGGCAAGAGAAAATAGCTTGGCGGAAGTTAATAGAACGGTCGTTCGTCAACCGGCTTCAGCTAGTTTAATGCCGCCAGGTCGGCCTTCAAGTCGTCGAACTTGAGGCGCGCCAGGTAGGTCTTTTTGACCGTGCCGTCAGCGCCAATCAGGACAGTAAAAGGCAGCCCGCCCTGGGTATTGCCGAACTGGCGGGACAGTTCGGTGCCGCTCATGCCGGCCACGTAGATGGGGTAGGCGACTTTCACTTTCTGTGTGAATTCTGCAATATTGGACGGCGAGTCGATGCCGATGCCGA
>JBCNOX010000658.1:0-2936 GCA_039593645.1 Pseudoduganella sp. | reverse complement strand
TGTATTTGCCCGCCTTCATGTCGCGGAACAGCTGCAGGTTTTCTTCGACCGAGCGGTTGCGGAATGGCGAGTTGGTGCCAGGAGTGGTGAAGTTGCCGCGGTTGGCTGCCATGTCGGCGGCGCTCTGGCTGTCCACGTAAGCTTTGCCGGCCTTGATCAGGTATTCGGCCATTTCATACAGCTTGCCGAAATAGTCGGAGGCGTAATACAGGTGGTTGCCGGCGCCGACCGGGCCTTTGTATTCCCAGTCGAAGCCCAGCCAGCGCACGCTGTCGATGATGGAGTCGACGTATTCCTGTTCTTCTTTCTCTGGGTTGGTGTCGTCGAAACGCAGGTGGCAGCGGCCACCGTAGTCGCGTGCCAGGCCGAAGTTGGTGTAGATGGACTTGGCGTGGCCGACGTGCAGGTAGCCGTTCGGCTCCGGCGGGAAGCGGGTGATGACCGGTGGCAGGCCTTCGCGGGTATGTGCGCCGGAGGCCAGGTCGGCTTCAACGATATTGCGCAGGAAATTCGGCGCTGGGGCCGGGGCAGCAGTTTTTTTGTCGTTGCTCATGTATGTTCGTGGTTTAAAACCGGTAAACCTGGGTCAGACCCAAGGGTCTGACCCTGTCGAATCTGCCGTCTGGGGTTGGTTCTAAGCTTTTGATCTTCGACGAAAGTCAAAAGCTTAAAACCCGACCACTAGCGGTGGAGCAGACGGGTCAGACCCTTGGGTCTGACCCTGGTTTACCGGTTTTAGCGGTGATGTTCAGCGTAAACAGGGCATTTTATAGGATAATTCGTCCTTACGCGTTTAAAAACCGGCCCGGAGTTGCAATATGGAAAATTTATATAATGTGCTCGGTGTCGCGCCCAATGCCTCTGACGAGGAAATCAAGAAGGTCTACCGTTCCCTGGCCATGCGCTTCCACCCGGACCGCAACCAGGAACCGGGCGCTGATGCCCGCTTCAAGGCCATCGTCAAAGCTTACGAAGTGTTGTCCGACCCCGTAAAACGGGAAGAGTACAACCAGAGTGTGCACCACCGCATCATCATCGACCCGGAAGCGGAAGCCTACCAACAGTGGCGTTCCATCTTCAGCGTCAACGGCGTGACCATTCCCGCCGCCTGATTCAACAGAAAGACAGCAGCAAATGAGAAAAGTACACCCAGAGTTCGCCTACCAGGCGCGCGAACTGGAAGGGCAGATCGAGGGCATTCTCGGCGATCCGCCTGACCACAAGAACTACAAGAAGATGGTCGAAGCCCTGCGCGCCGAATACCTGAACGGCGGCGGCATCGACGATTTGAACATGATGGCCTTCGCCCTGGTGGACGTGATCGAATTCAACGACCCCAAGGCCGCCTTTGCCGACGCCGAAGATTTCGAATACGGCGACCCGGCGCGCGTGTTCGGCGCCGCCACCTGCCCGAAAGCGGAAGGCCTGCTGGAAGCGCTGGAAGAGAACCACCCCGACCTGGCACGCCAGGCCATCATCACCGCGCTGCTGCACAAGCATCCGCGCATGTGGGACGACGAGGACACGTCGCTCGACCGCCTGGCCGAAGGCGACGAGGGCGACGATGAAGACGATTACTCGGACGAAGTCGTGAGCGACGACTTCTCCGGCATCTTTGACCAGCAGGAGGATTGAGCATGTCCGATAAGAATCTGCCAGCAATTCGCAAGCAGGTCACTGAACTCGTGCTGGCGGGCTCCCTGGAGCACGCCGAGCGCGCCTTTGCCGAAGCAGCGGACACCCATGGCGACCTGGCCGTGGTCGAAGTGCTGCAGGAGCTGCCGCCGCACGTGACGGCGCTGCACATGTCCGGCTTCGACGGCGGCAAGATGTCGCTGGCGACTTTGCTGGTGCCGCCGAAGCAGTGGGCCGAAAGCCTGGCCTATATCGCGGCAACCTGGCCGGACGACATGATCGAAGACGACCCTGAGCGTATCGCCGAATCGCTGTTCGCCCACATGCATGGCGTGATCTTCGGCACCGAAGACGAAGAGCGCCGCGCCGAACTGCTGAAGGAAGCTTCGGCCACCGACTGGGGCTGCACCGCGTTTGCGATCCTGTTCTCGCTGGCGCCGAAGGAAGTGCTGGAAGTGGCGGGCGAGGTGATCTCCAAAGGCGCGTACCTGACCGGCCAGACTTCATCCGACAACGACATCGTGCCGATCGCCGTCGCGCTGGCGCAAGCCAACGAAGATGGCTGGGACCGCGCACTGTTCGAACTGTTCCCTGAATTCCGCCACAGCGCCGACCTGGCCGACGCGGAATTCAGCGACGATCCGGACGAAGAACCGGAGCACCTGCAGCGCTCCACCAAGGAACTGCTGTACCGCCTGCGCAAGCAAGTGCCGACCACCCGCAGTGGTACCGGCCGCGAACGCGCACGCCGCTCGATCGGTACGGGGATCTTCGGCTGATGCTGCCCGCACTCGTCAAAGAAAGCCTGCCGCGACTGACCCGCGCCATCAAGCTGCTGCCTGGCGACGACCGCGAGGACGCGGCCGTCATCCTGGCCGAAGAGCTGAGCGGCATCACGGCCATGGTCGCGGACAAGTTCACCAACAACCGCACGGCGGAAGGCATCCAGAAAGCGGTCAACCTGACCGTTGGCGGCGTGTCGCTCGGCCTGGAGCAGGTGCTGACCGTCGACTCCGACGAGCTGGCGCTGGACTTCCTGGTGGAGCAGGGCGCGGAGCTGGCCTTCCAGGCCGGCTTCCGCCAGTTGAAAGACCTGGCTGCAATGCCGGAAGACACGCTGATCGGTGAGTACGACAACGACCCGATGTACGCCCAGCGCCGCCTGCGCGACCTGTTCTTCGACATCTGCTTCACGGAGCCGGGCGCCAACTGGGATGGGCCAGCCAAGTTCCAGACGCAGTTGAAGCAGCGCCAGGAAGTGCAGGCCGTAGTGCGGCTGGCGAACTGGCTGCGCCGCCATA
>JBCNOX010000657.1:0-2937 GCA_039593645.1 Pseudoduganella sp. | reverse complement strand
ATCAGGTAGAGGTCGCCCGCCGTGCCGGAGCCGGCGGCGGGAATGCCGCGCCCCTTCAGGCGCAGCTTGCGGCCGCCTTGCGAATTGGGCGGCACGGTCACGGTCACACGGCCGGAGGGCGTGCTCACTTCCCGCTCGCCGCCCAGCGCGGCAAGCCACGGCGGGATCGGTACTTTTTCAAACACGTCGCGGCCTTCGGCGCGGTAACGATCATCGGCCTGGAAAGCGATCTCGAGATACAGGTCGCCGGCCTCGGCGCCATTCATGCCGGGCTGCCCTTGCCCGCTCAGCCGCAATTGCTGGCCGGCGGTCACGCCCTTCGGAATGCTGACTTTGAGGTTGCGCTCGCGGCCCAGCGAAATCTCGCGCTGGGCGCCGTTGTAGGCGTCGAGCAGGCTGATTTCGAGAACGGCATGGATATCGTCGCCACGCATGCGGAAACCCTGTCGGCTGCCGCGCTGCCCGCCCACGTGGGCAAACAGATCGGCAAAGAAGTCTTCGGCGCTACCACCTCCAAAGCCGCCGCCCCAGTCGGGTGGCGGGCGGAACTCCTGGCCAGCGCGGTAGTGGCCGCTGCCCAGAGAATCGTAGGCAGCACGTTTTTCGGGATCGCCGAGCACGCCATAAGCTTCGTTCAGCTCCTTGGTGCGGGCATCGGCGTCAGCTTCCTTGCTGACATCCGGGTGGTATTTGCGGACCAGCTTGCGGTAAGCCTTCTTGATCTCATCTTCGCTGGCAGTCTTGGCGACCCCCAGCGTTGCGTAGTAATCCTTGTATTCCACGTCGCGTGCTCCCGAAATGGCAACATCGCCAGTCTAGCGGAATTCATGGTCCGGAGTCGCGTATTCTCACTCGACTATTTGCCATCTTGACCACTCCGGTTGCAGTGGCGCGCTACCGAAATGGGACCATCGCCAGGCTGGCGGAAAAAGCGCCTGGGAAGCCGCGACCGTTCTACGAATTCTCGACCGGCGTACCAAAGTCGTATGCATCCACAATTGCCTGGTGCCGCGCAATCTGCACCCGCAGGAGTTCCATCCTTGCTTCGGCGTTCGCTTCGATTCGCTTGATGGTTTTGGCCCGGGGCCCGATAGCCGCTATGACGAAAACCAGCCCTGCGACAACGACCGGAGCAGCCCACCAGTTGAACTGCGTGAGGCCATACACTGCGACGATAAACATTGCCCATCCCATGAGGGTATTAATCGCTGAGCCGACCTTACGGATGGTGATTATTTCCCGGTCGCGTTTTGCGCGGATTGCCGACAGATCCGACCGCAACCTGGTGAGCGCAAGTTCCGATGCTGCGCGACTCGTGCTGAGCTTAACTTCGTCCAGGGTCTCTTCGACCCGGCGCAACGACACGATTCCGCCACCGCGCTCCACATGTTGCTGGACACCGCAGTATCCGCAGGCGAACTCTTCGATGTCCGGTTTAACTTCCAGGCCGGCACCGCAGTTCAGGCACTTCAAGGAAACAGCTTTCATAACTCTTGCCACAATCCAGTTATTCGAGGTGGCTCAGTGTAAATTCGCATTTCCAAAATTGCAATAAACGAGATTAAAAAAGCACGCTATCAAGCGTGCTTTTCGTGGAATCGAGGTGCCTGTCAGCGTACGCGACGGATCGACGAGATACGGTCGCTGAAGTCCCTCAGGTCCGGATAGCGGCCCGGGGCGAAGGTGCGGCACTGGCCGCCGAAGTCGGCGTGTTCGCAGGCTTCCCAGGTGCCGTAGTTGACGACCATCGAGTTGGCGTTGTCGTTGAAGTGGACGTCGCGCAGCGTGCCCAGGTCGTTATTGATCTGCACGACACGGCCGCGGAAGCCGTTGTCATTGAACAGTTCCACCGCAGGGCCACGTGGCTCTTCGCGATATTCACGGTAGTCGCGACGCTCTTCGCGGCGCTCATCACGCCAGCGGTCGTCGCGGTCGTCTCGATTATCACGGTTGTCGCGGCCCCAGCCCCAACCCTGGCCACGGTCGCGGCGACGCTCGATCTCGCGGGCGGACGAGAAATTATTGTTGAACTGGCGCAGGTTCGGATATTCGCCGCGTTCGAACACGGCGCACTGGCCCTGGAAATTTACGTGCTCGCACAGTTCCCAGGTGCCGGAGCGCACCACGAGGCTGGAAGCGCGGTCGTTGAAGTCGAAGTCGCGGAAATTATTGGCCGCGCCGTCCGCAATAATGACGCGCTGGCCGCGGAAGTCTTCACGCGAGAAGAGTTGCAGTTCACCGGCCGAAGCGGCCTGGCCGAGAAGGGAAGCGGCCAGCAGGAAAGCGGCAGTCAAGGTATTCTTCATTACTAAATCTCCGATATTCATGCATCCTGAGCGCACTAACGCGGCGCAAAGGCCGTTAGACTACCTTACCTTGTAACAAATTCCTACTGTGCAACACATGCCGACCACGATTTTCAGTCACAAAATACGCAACGAAGCAACAGCACTCTGGAAATTGGCCTGGCCGGTACTGATTGGACAACTCGCTACAGTCGGCATGGCAGTGGCGGACGTCGCCATGACTGGCCACACCAATGCTTCCGAACTGGCTGCCGTGTCGACCGGCGCCGCGATCTGGTCCATCGTGCTGGTGACCGTGATGGGTACCATGATGGCGATGAATACGCTGGTGGCGCATGAAGTTGGCGCCGGCAGCTATGAGCGCATTCCGCACCTGGTGCGCCAGGGCTTGTGGAAGGGCCTTGGCGTCGGCCTGGTCGCAATGCTGCTCGCGAACCTGGCCACCCTGCTGTTCGACCACCTGCAACTGGCGCCGGAAGTGAACCGGCGCGCTTCCCTGTTCGTGCACTTCATCAGCATCGGCCTGCCACCGTTCGCCTGCTACCGCGCACTGTATGGCTACAGCGCCAGCATCAACCAGACCAAGCCGGTGATGGTGATCGCCTTGATCGGGCTGGCCTTCAACGTTTTC
>JBCNOX010000656.1:0-2943 GCA_039593645.1 Pseudoduganella sp. | reverse complement strand
CGCGCGATGCGACCACTTTGCCATTGATCCGCGCTGCGCTGACGCACGGCATTCCCATTCTGGCGATTTGCCGCGGGTTCCAGGAAGTGAACGTGGCGCTGGGTGGTACGCTGCACCAGGCCGTGCACACCGTGCCGGGCTACTTTGACCATCGCGAAGACAAAGCACAATCGTTGGAGCAGCAATATGCGGCGGCACACCGCGTCAAGCTTGAAAAAGGCGGCTTGCTGGCGCATATCCTTGATGGCGCTAGCGAAATACAAGTGAATTCGTTGCACGGGCAGGGCATCGACCGTCTGGCGCCCGGCTTGCAAGTCGAAGCCCGTTCCGACGATGGTTTGATCGAAGCTTATTCGTTCGCGGCTTCTCCGGCATTCGCGCTGGCGGTGCAATGGCACCCCGAATGGCGCGTCGAAGAGAACCACGATTCCATGCGCATGTTCAGCGCATTCGGCCTTGCGTGCCGCGTGCATAGGGATCGCATTCCTTAGGTGGCTTTCCTTCAGTAGTGCTGTTTTCTAAACTACCTGAGAGGAAGCTATGGCAATCCGCGAAAATTTCAGTTACACCGACATGGACGAGTGGCTCAATGAAAAACGGGTCACCGAGATCGAATGCCTGGTCCCTGACTTGACCGGCGTCGCACGCGGGAAGATTCTCCCGCGCGGAAAATTCACCCAGGAGCGCGGCATGCGCATTCCTGAAGCGGTGCTTGGCATGACCGTCACCGGCAATTATCCGACCGAGGATGATGCCTACGACCGTGCCATTTCCAGCACCGACCGCGACATGATCCTGAAGGCCGACCCTACCACCATCACCATGGTGCCGTGGGCTGCCGACCCGACGGCGCAAGTAATCCACGACTGCTATTTCAGCGACGGCCGCCTGGTGGATTTCGCCCCGCGTTCAGTGCTGCGCCGCGTGTTGAAACTGTTCGAAGACAAGGGCTGGAAGCCCGTCGTTGCGCCGGAACTTGAGTTCTACCTGACCGACAAGAATTCCGATCCCGACTTGCCGCTGAAGGCGCCCATTGGCCGCAGCGGCCGCGCCGAAACCAGCCGGCAGGTGTACAGCATCGACGCGGTCAACGAGTTCGATCCGCTGTTCGAAGACATCTATGATTATTGCGACATGATGGGCCTCGACGTGGATACGCTGATCCACGAGATCGGCGCCGGCCAGATGGAGATCAACTTCCTGCACGGCGAGCCGCTAGGCCTGGCGGACAAGGTGTTCTTCTTCAAGCGCACCTTGCGCGAAGCAGCGCTCAAGCACCACATGTACGCCACCTTCATGGCCAAGCCAATGGCAGGTGAACCGGGATCGGCCATGCATATTCATCAAAGCGTGACAGACGCGCGCAGCGGCTGGAATATCTTCAGCAACCAGGATGGCTCGCCTTCGCAGTTGTTCAAGGCCTATATCGGCGGCCTGCAGCGCTACATGCCGAGCGCCCTGGCCATCGTCGCGCCGTATGTGAACTCGTATCGCAGGCTGGTGCGGCATACGGCGGCGCCAATCAACATCCAGTGGGGCATGGATAACCGTACCGTTGGTTTCCGCGTGCCGGAGTCGGGCGTGCAGGACCGGCGCGTGGAGAACCGCATCATCGGCGCCGATGCCAATCCTTACCTGGCACTGGCGGTGACCCTGGCGTGCGGCTATCTCGGCATGACCGAAATGCTTGAACCAACTGCGCCGACCACCGGCAGCGCTTACGAAATGAAATACGAGCTGCCGCAAGGCTTGCCGGAAGCGCTGAAGGTCTTGCGCGGCGAGGACAAGCTGCGCTTCGTGCTGGGCGAGCGTTTCATCGACGTATATGCCGCCATCAAGGACCTGGAGCACCAGGAGTTCATGACCGTCATCAGCCCGTGGGAACGCGAGCACCTGCTGCTGCACGTATGAGGAGGCGATCATGGACGATACCAAAACTATCCAGGAGCGCGACCATGCGCACTACCTGCACCCCTTCACCGATCACAAGCTGCTCGGCGAACGCGGCGTGCGCGTGATGGTGCGTGGCGATGGCATCTACCTGTGGGATTCCGAAGGAAAGAAAATCTTGGACGGCATGTCCGGCCTGTGGTGCGTGAATGTCGGCTACGGCCGGCACAGCATCTCGAAGGCCGTGTTCGACCAGATGGAGACGCTGCCGTTCTATAACAGCTTCTTCAACACCACCAATGTACCGGCGGTGACGCTGGCCGCCAAGCTCGCCGAAATTGCACCGCCGGGCTTCAAACATGTGTTCTTCACCGGTTCAGGCTCGGAGGCGAATGACACCAACGTCCGCATGGTGCGCCGATTCTGGGACCTGAAAGGCCAGCCGCACCGTCACACCATCATCAGCCGCTTCAATGCTTACCATGGCAGCACCATGGCGGGCGCCTCGCTGGGCGGCATGGAAGGGATGCATGCCCAGGGCGGCTTGCCCATCCCTGGCATCGTGCACATTCGCCAGCCCAACTATCTTGAATCCGGCCGCGGAATGTCGGAGGACGAATTCGGCATCGAAGCTGCCTCGTGGCTGGAAGAGAAAATCCTCGACGTCGGCCCGGAGAAAGTCGCCGCCTTCATCGGCGAACCAATCCAGGGCGCAGGCGGTGTAGTGATTCCTCCGCGTACCTACTGGCCCGAGATCCAGCGCATCTGCGACAAATACGGCATCCTCCTGATCGCGGATGAAGTGATCACCGGCTTTGGCCGCACCGGCCGCATGTTCGCCTGCGAATACTTCGATTCCAGGCCGGACCTGATCACGTTCGCCAAGGGCGTCACATCGGGCTACATTCCGCTGGGCGGCGTACTGGTTGGCGAGCGCGTGGCGGAGGTGCTGATCGGGCAGGGTGGCGAGTTCGCGCATGGATTCACTTATTCCGGCCACCCGGTCGCCTGCGCGGCCGCGCTTGAGACGCTGCGCATCATCGAAGAAGAAAA
>JBCNOX010000655.1:0-2951 GCA_039593645.1 Pseudoduganella sp. | reverse complement strand
GTGCGCGGCATCCGCCTGGGGCGCCGGATTTTCACCAATATGCGCAGCGCGATGTCTTATGTGGTTGCGATCCATGTGCCAATTGCCGGCATTGCCTTGCTGCCGGCCTTCCTCGGCTGGCCGGTGCTGCTGTTCCCGATGCATATCGCTTTCCTGGAACTGATCATTGACCCGACCTGTTCGCTTGCCTTCGAAAACGAAGCGTCTGAAGTCGGTGCAATGGAGCGCCCGCCGCGTCCCGTCAACAGTCCGCTGCTGGACAGGCCGACCCTGGCGAAGGCCTTGCTGCAGGGTGTCGTCGGGATGGCGGCCGTGGTGCTGGCCTATGCGTGGGCGCTGGCGCAACTGCCCGAATCGGCCGCGCGGGCCGCGGGGTATGCCGTCCTGGTGCTGGTCAACCTGTCGCTGGTCTTTTCGAGCATGCCGCAGCAGCGTGGCCTGCAAGCGCGCCTGGCCGGTTCCAACCAGGTTCCGCTGATCGTGGCGGCAGCTACCGGCGCCATGCTGCTGCTGGCACTGTATTTACCGGTGGTGATGCAAGTCTTCCAGTTCGGCGCGCTGCCGGCATCGGGCTTGATGCTGGTCCTGGCGTGCAGTGCCGCCTGTTACCTGGTCAACATCGCTGCCGGAAGGGGCATGCCGCGCCGGCATGGTCCTGATTGAGCAGACCGTGTGGGCTTGAGCCAGGAATCGCTGATGCAGCGCGCTGCAGTGGCGCTTTCCAAGGGGGCGGGGTCAAGGAACGATCATGTCCATTACCGTCGACACCGCCACCAACTGCAGGCTGATCGCGATTTGAGCCGGCCGCTGCCTGCAGAATGTCTCGTTGATGGCTGCCGCGGAAGGATTGGCGACTGAAGTGCGGGTTGTCAACGATGCGAGCGCACTGGCAGATGCCATGATGCTGCGCAAGAGCCAGCGCCTGTTGCTGGCGCAAACCGTCGCCTTGCCGGCAGCGCGATAAGCCAGGCCAATGGTCGTGGTGCAAGGCGCGGCAGGCAAGGGCGTCACGGCTGGGCCAAAGGCAGGCGCAGGCTTACCACGGTGCCCTGGCCGTCTGGCTTGCGCCGGATTTCGATCTTGCCGTGATGCAGGTTGGCGATCTCCTGTACGATTGCCAGGCCTAAGCCATGTCCTCCTGGCGTTGCGCCGGGCAGGCGATAGTAGGGCGTGAACAGCTTGCCGATTTCATCTTCGGGAATCGGGACCCCATCATTGGCGACCTCCAGCAAGGCATGACCTTCCCGGCGCGACAAAGTCACCAGGATCTCGCCGTGCGGCGCACCGTGCAGCGAGGCGTTGTCCACCAGGTTCTGCAGCAGGCGCCGCAACTGGGTCGGGTCGCCCCAGACTTGGCAGTCCTCTTGCGCTTCGAGGCCTATGTTCTGGCCGCGCTGGTCGAGTAGTGGCTCCATGCCGCAAATGACGTCGCAGCACAGCGCTTTCAGCGATTGGCTTTGCATTTGCAACTGATCGCCGCGGGCCGCGATCCGGCTCAGGGTGAGCAGTTGCTCCGCCAGCTTGCTGGTGCGGCGCGCGCCTGCCATGGCTTGCTCAAGAGAGGCAGTGCGCTGCTCGGGCGTGGCGGCGCGCAAGGCGTTTTCCAGATGCAGCTGGAGGGCCGCGATCGGCGTCCGGATTTCGTGCGCGGCGGCGTTAAGAAAGCGCTGCTCGCGCTCGAAAGCCGCCCGGATGCGGTCGAGCAGGTGGTTCAGCTCAATGACAATGGGTGCCATCTCCAGTGGCGTCGCTGGCAGCACCAGCGGTTCCAGCGATTCCGGTGCGCGGGCGGCGATACGCGTTGCCAGTTCGGACAGCGGCCGCATATTATGCAAGATCAGGAAATTGACCGTGGCCAGCATCAGCACGCCGCCGATGGCGAGCGGCACCAGGATTGATTTACCGATATCGTCCGACATTTCCTGCCGAACTTCATCCTTCTCGGCGGTCAGCACCCAGACTTTGCCCGACTGCAGGGCAAAAACCTGCCAGTTGGCGCCGTCGGTATGATGCTCGGAATAGCCGGCGCGCAGCGGCGCCAGCGCGCCGGTCGGCGCCGAGGCCGACTTGGCCAGCTGCGCGCCCTCGCTGCTCCAGACCTGAAACGCGATCTTGGTCTCGTAACGGTGCCCGAACACTTCCGGCTCATCGCTGGTGCTGGTTTCAAGCTCATGCGGCAGGGCGATGATGATGGGCTGGCTGACCGTGGCATCCTCCAGCTGGCGCGCCACCAGCGCTTCCAGCACGCGTGCCGAGGTGGCCAGGCGCGCGCTGAACAATTCGTCGGATTCGTGGCGGGCCACGCTGCGCGCGCCGATCCCGATGCCCAGGAAGATCAGGAGCATGCAGAGCAGGGTGGCGGCCACCAGGCGCCGGCGCACGGAATACGAATGGGTATTCATGCGGCAAGGTCGCCCAGGCGGTAGCCGACGCCGCGAATGGTCTTGATGACGGCCGGTCCGAGCTTGCGGCGCAGGTGGTGCACGTGCACGTCGATGGTGTTGCTCTCGGCGCCTTCGCCCCAGCCATACAGCGACTCTTCCAGTTGGGCGCGATTGAAAATGCGCTGGGGATTTTCCGCAAGCTGAAGCAGCAGCATGAATTCCAGGCGCTGCAGCTCGACTGGCCGGCCTTGCCAAGTGGCGCTGAGGTTTTCAGGATTGAGCGACAGCGCGCCCAGGGTGAGCGTATTGACCTGGCGCCCGCTGCGGCGGCGCAACAGCACGCGCAGGCGGGCCAGCAATTCATCCAGTTCGAACGGTTTGACGAGATAATCGTCGGCCCCCAGGTCCAGCCCTTGCACCCGGTCGCGCGTCGAATCGCGGGCCGACAGCACCAGCACTGGAACCGGATTGTCGCTGCTGCGCAGGGCCCTGAGCACTTCGGTGCCGTCCAGGGTCGGCAGGCCCAGGTCCAGCACCACCAGATCAAAAGGGGTGTGGCTCAGGGCG
>JBCNOX010000654.1:0-2952 GCA_039593645.1 Pseudoduganella sp. | reverse complement strand
GCATCGACACCGGCAGGGCGGGGAATTTGCGCTGCGCCAGCGCCAGGATCGAATCGTATGGCGTGATCAGCACCGTGGCCTGCACCCGGCGCCGCATCGCCAGCTGCACCGCCACGCCTGAACCAAGGCTGCGGCCAACCACGGCAACGCGGGTGGGATCGACCTTGTGGTGCTTGCACAGCCAGTCCAGCTGCATGCAGGCGTCGGCCACCAGCATTTCCTCGCCCGGCTCGCCGTGCGAATCGCCATAGCCGCGGTAATTCAGGGTCAGTACTGTCATGCCGGGAAACAGGGTGCCGGCGTCGCGCACCAGCCACGAGACTTCTTCCGAACGGCCGCCGAAATACACCACGGCGGGACGCACGCCCGGTTCGCGCGGCGTCATCAGCCAGCCCGCCAGACGGGTCCCGTCGTCGCCGCGCAGCACGATCGCACGTGTGCGATGGCCGCTGCTGCGCGGGCTTTGCACCTCGCGCTTGACGGTGGGATTGAACAGCAGCTTGCGCTGGCCGGCCATGAGGAGGGCCGTCAATCCGGCCCAGACGAAACCCACGGCGCCAGCGGCGGCGGCCACTTTGCGTGAATGGTTCATGTGTTTTAGTATGCTCCTAATGCTGAGCAAACTGCGTTATGCAACGCACCAATGTCAGATTGCGGCAACAAAATTTATGAGGATGACCATGCCCACCACCGATCCGCGCGTCGACGAATACATCGCCAAGTCGGCCGAATTCGCCCAGCCGATCCTGAGCCACCTGCGCCAGGTGATTCATGCGGCTTGCCCGGAGGTCAAGGAATCCATCAAGTGGAGCATGCCCAATTTCGACTATCACGGAATCATTTGCAGCTTCGCGGCGTTCAAGCAGCACTGCGCCCTGAACTTCTGGAAGGGCGAGCTGCTGATTGCGGCGGAAGACGACAAGGGCAAGGAAGCCATGGGCCAGTTCGGTCGCATTACCACCATCAAGGATTTGCCGCCGAAGAAGGAGCTCACGGCCTACATCAAGAAGGCCATGAAGTTGAACGAAGAGGGCGTCAAGGTGGCTCGCCCCAAGGCAGCGCCGCGCGAACTGGTGGTGCCCGATTACTTCATCGCGGCGCTGGAAGCCAATCCGGCCGCCTATGAAGTCTTTAACGAGTTTTCAACCAGTGCCAAGCGCGACTACTGCGACTGGCTGACCGAAGCCAAGACCGAGGCTACGCGCGACAAGCGCATGGCCCAGGCGGTCGAATGGATTGCCGAGGGCAAGAAGCGGCACTGGAAATACGAGAGCTGCTAAGCCGCCATTTACGGCATCACCATCAGTTGCAGGCCCGATGCCGTTCCTGGCGCATGGTAAACGCGCTGGGTGGCCTTGACGAAATCTTCCGGCTTCGCATTGGGAATGCTGGTGAAGGTCTGCGGGTTCAGGTCGACCAGGGGGAACCAGCTGCTCTGCACATGCACCATGATGCGGTGGCCACGGCGGAAGGTGTGCTGCACGTCGCCCAGCTGGAAGCTGAGCGGCTCCACCTTGCCCAACACGAACGGCTCGGGTTTCTCGAAGCTGTTGCGGAACTTGCCGCGCAGCGGATTGCCCCGCACCAGCTGCTGGTAGCCGCCCATCTTCACTGAAGGCGGCGCTACGTCCTTGTGCTTGTCTTCTTCCTTGTCCTGCGGGTAGTCGTTCGGGTAGACGTCGATCAGCTTGACCACGAAGTCGCTGTCGGTGCCGGTGGTGGAGACGAACAGCCTGGGCGTGACCGGGCCGGCAATGGTCACGTCTTCTTCCAGCACTTCGCTCTGGTAGACCAGCACGTCGGGCCGGGTCGAAGCGAAGCGCTGGTCGGACACCATGTACTCGCGCGGCACGCCGGTGGCCGGATAGCCGATGTACGGCACCGGCTTGCGCGGATCGCTGACGTATTCGTCGAAGGCTGCGGTGGCGGCAGGCTGGGTCCAGCTCAGGGTGCCGTTCGGGCCCAGGTAAAGCATCTTGGCTTTGGCCTGCACCGGTGGCCAGGCGGTGTACTGGCGCCACACGTTGGTGCCGGTCTCGAAGGTGTTGACCGCCGCAATCGGCTGCGCCGGCTTGACGCCTTTCAGCTGCTCCTCGAAGAAGGGGAACAGCAGCTTCTTGTTGAAATGCTCGCTGGTCTTGCTGTCGAACTTCACATGGCCCAGCCGCTTGCCTTCGCCGCCCGCCCAGCCGCCGTGCGACCACGGTCCGATCACCAGGCCGTTGAAAATGCCCGGATTGTGCTTGCCCACGGCGCGATAGATGGAAAACGGCCCGGCCGGATCTTCCGCATCGAACCAGCCGCCCACGGTCATCACGGCGGCTTTGACGTTCTTCATGTGCGGCGCCAGGTTGCGCGACTTCCAGAACTCGTCGTAGGTGTCGTGCTCGATGGTCGGCTTCAGGTAGGCGAGCTGCTTGGGCTGCATGCCGGCCAGGATGTTCGACAGCGTCAGGCGCTGCAGGAAGTAGTCGTAGCCGCTGGTGGTGCCGTAATCGAAATCGTTCCAGGTCTTGGGCAGCGGCGAGGGATTCTTTTCTTCCGTGAAGGCGGCGTAGAAGTCGAAGTTTGCCGCCAGCATGAAGGCGCCGCCATGGTAGGAGTCGTCACCCATGAACAGGTCGGTGACCGGGGCCTGCGGCGAGGCGGCCTTGATTGCCGGGTGCGAATCGATGATGCTGGCCGAGGTGTAGAAGCCGGGATAGCTGATGCCGTAAATGCCGACCTTGCCGTTATTGTTGGCCACGTGCTTGAGCAGCCAATCGACGGTGTCGTGCATGTCGCGGCTCTCGTTGCCTTCGCCCGCTGCCAGCGCGGTCTTGGCATGCGGAGTCATTTCCTGCCATTTTCCTTCGGACATGTAGCGGCCGCGCACATCCTGCTTGACGAAGATGTAGCCGGCGTCGCTGAAGTCGGCCGACGGGCCGAGGCGGCGCGGGAAGAAGTCGGGGC
>JBCNOX010000653.1:0-2963 GCA_039593645.1 Pseudoduganella sp. | reverse complement strand
TGCCTGACCCGCGATGGCGGGAAATAGATGTTGTGCTCGACGATCTCGACTTCGCTGCTATCGGCTTCCGCAATCACGGCGCCATTCCAAATTGCCTTTGGCATGCAAACTCCTGTCCTGTTCAACCTTCCACACGGTTGCGGCCCTTGGCTTTGGCGCGGTACAGCGCGGCGTCGGCCTGCTTCAGCAGCATCTCGGCGTCATCAATATCCATGTGATTGAAGGAGCCGACGCCCAGGCTGGCCGTCACCGCTACCGTGCGCGCCCCGGCGCTGTGCACCTGGGCTTCGATCCGCGACCGCAACGTCTCTGCGAACTTGCGCGCGCCTTCGAGCGGCGTGTTCGGCAACAGGATACACAATTCTTCGCCGCCGTAGCGTCCAGCCACGTCAATAACACGCACGTTTTCACGTACCAGCCGTCCAATCGCGGCCAGTACCTCGTCGCCCAACTGGTGGCCGAACTCATCGTTGATGTTCTTGAAGTGGTCGACATCCAGCATCACCGCCGACAGCGGCGTACGGAAGCGCCGCGTGCGGGCCACTTCGAAGCGCAGCCGGTTCATCAGCGAGCGGCGGTTGTGCAAGCCGGTCAACTCATCGGTGGTGGCCAGGGTTTCCAGCTCACTCATTGAGGCTTGCAGCGCCTTCTCGTTGGCACGCAGCTCGAACAGCGCCATGACCTGGCGTGCCAGCTTGCGCAGCATGGCGCGCTGCGAGGTCGACAGGCGGCCGGGTTTGGTGTCCATTACGCACAGGGTACCGATCGCATGGCCGTCGCTGGTCGTCAGCGGCACGCTGCTGTACATGCGCATGCAGGGCGCTTCCGCAGTCAGCGGCATGCCGGCCGTACGGCTGTCCTTGCTCAGGTCGCAGATCTCGGTGGCCGCGTCGCCCAGCACCGCCAGTGAGCAATAGCACTGGCTGCGCGGCATGGAGTCCAGCGCCAGTCCGGTGCAGGATTTGATGACGGCACGCTCGGCATCGACCAGCGTGATGAAGGAATACGGAACGTCACAAACCTTGGCGGCCAGTTCGGTCAGGAAGGTGAAATCGTCACCAGCGGGCGCATCGAGCGCGTCGTAGCGGTGCAGCGCGGCCAGGCGGTGGTGCTCGTCGGACTGCCCAGGGTACAGCGTCGTTATGATTTTTTCGGCGGCAGACATGCTCTCTCCCTTGTTACGATACCAAGTGTAACAAGGTTGCAAGCAAGATAATAGTCTTATTTGGATGCCATTATCTGCCGCAACGCGCGCTCGAACGCATCCGGCGGTTGTCCGCCCGAAATGAGATGTTTTTCGTTGATGATGACAGCCGGCACCGACTGGATGCCGTTGCGATGGTAGAAGTGCTCCATATCGCGCACTTCCTGCGCATAGCGGCCAGATGACAACACTTGTACCGCTTCCGCCTCGTCCAGGCCCATCTTCCCCGCCAGTTGCACCAGCAGGGTGCGCGAGCTGGGATCCTGGCCACGCGTGAAATACGCCTCGAACAGGGCCTTTTTCAGCTCTTTCTGCTTGCCGTGTTCGCCCGCCCAGTGCAGCAGGCGGTGCGCATCGAAAGTGTTGTAAATTCGGCTACGCATGCCCATGGCGAAGTCGAAACCGACATCGGCGCCGCGCTGGCGGATCATTTCACGGGTTTGTTCCTGCTGGGCGGGGCTGGCGCCGTATTTCTGGCGCAGGTGTTCGGTGATGTCCTGCCCTTCCGGAACCATGTGGGGGTTCAGCTCGAAGGGCTGGAAGTGGATTTGCGCCTGGACGCTGTCGCCAAGCCGGCCGAGCGCCACTTCCAGGCTGTTCAGCCCGATCGCACACCAGGGACAGGAGACGTCGGAAACGAAGTCGATGCGGATCGGGGTGGTAGTCATGGTTTCTAGGCCTTTTTCTTGGCTTTGCTGCCGATGCGGCTTTCTTTGCCAGCAATAAGGTTAGCAATATTTTTGGAATGGCGCCAAATCAGCAGACCGCTCATCACCAGCACGGCAGCCAGTTGCGGCTCGGTGCCGAACAGCAGGCCATAGTAAAACGGCGCAAATACGGAGGCGATCAGGGCCGCCAGCGAGGAGTAGCGGAAGGCATAAACCACCACCAGCCAGGTTGCCAGCGTTGCCAGGCCCAGCCAAACATTCAGGGCCAGCAGCACCCCCAGCGCAGTGGCCACGCCCTTGCCGCCATCGAATTTGAAGAACACCGGCCACAGGTGGCCAACGAAGACCGCCACTGCCACCAGGCTGATGGCCTGGTCCGCCTGGCTGCCCAGGCCCAGTTGCTGTTGGAAATGGTCCACCAGGAACACCGCCAGCCAGCCCTTGAAGGCGTCGCCGATCAAGGTCCAGATCGCGGCACCCTTGTTACCGCTGCGCAGGACGTTGGTGGCGCCGGGATTGCCCGAGCCGTAGGTGCGTGGATCGTCCAGGCCGTACAACTTGCTCACTACCACGGCGAAAGAAATCGAGCCGATCAGGTAAGCGCCAATAATCAAAAGCAAAGTAGTCATAAATCCCCAGGATTCGTTGTTTTTATATGCGGCAGCGACTATACACCATACCGCACGGCAAGGGCGGTACGGCGGGCGTGGAATCTTATCAATCCGCCAAGGCGCACTGCACCGGCCTGGCTGCCAGGACGTCGGTCAGCACGGTTGGCTTGATACCGATCAGGAAGCCACGGCGGCCGCCATTGATATAAATCGTTTCGAGGCCGAGGATGCTTTCCTCCACATAGACCGGCATCGCTTTCTTGGTGCCGAACGGCGAAGTGCCGCCCACCATATAGCCGGAATGGCGCTGCGCCACCTCGGGCTTGCACGGTTCAACGGATTTGCAGCCGATATTGCGGGCCAGGTTCTTGGTCGATACCTTGCAGTCGCCGTGCATCAGCACGATCAGCGGCTTGGCCGCCTCGTCCTGCATCACCAGCGTCTTCACCACGTGGTGTTCATCAACGCCGAGTTCGCGCG
>JBCNOX010000652.1:0-2982 GCA_039593645.1 Pseudoduganella sp. | reverse complement strand
CCGCCACGGCAACGGCTTCGCGCTCGAAATGCGTGCAGCGAAATTCGCCCGCGCCGTGTGGGTTGACTTTGGCGGGGTGGACGCCGGGATCGCCGATAACGCAATAACCCTGTTGCCCGGCGAAGCCGTGACCTTGCATGTTGCGACCAACGCTAGCCTTGCGACCCTGCGCAAAGTGCTGCGAGTGAGGTCGGTTGCCGATGAGCTACGTGTTTACTAAAACGGGCTAAAAGTGCGGCCTTCCAAGCGCTTTTGTTGACGCCCGCAAAAGACGGCTGATATAAAACCTAACTATAGCGACCGCGAGAAAATGCATTTCATTTCGAGGCCGGAAAACGCCAGGATAGGCGTTTAATAAACTGAACATTGGAGATCCTTCATGCACTTGATTTCTCGCTCCGAGGTGCGGCCGTGAGCCTGGTGACTTTGCGCGACATCGCCGAGGCGACCGGTCTGTCGATCGGCACGGTTTCGCGCGCACTGAAGAACCAGGCCGGCATGACCGAAGTTACCCGCAACCAGGTGCGCCAGGCTGCCGAGAAAATGGGCTATGACTTCGGGCAGCTCAAGAAAGGACGCATCCGCCGCATCGCCTTCTTGCTGCACAGCCAGCACAATACGCTGGCATCGAGCCAGTTCTACTCCCCGGTCCTGCATGGGGCGGAAGCGGCCTGCCGGCGCGAGGGCATTGCCTTGTCCTTCATCGCAGTGGGGCCGGCGGAACCGGTGCAGGGCCTGATCCGCGTGCACCAGCCGGACGCCATCCTGTGCGCCGGCTTTTTCGAGCCGGAAGTGCTGGCCGCGCTGCAGCAGTCCGGCAAGCCTATCGTGCTGGTTGACATGCACCGCCGCGGCTTCACCTCGATCAACCCTGACAATGTGCGCGGCGGCTACCTCGCCACCCAGCACCTGCTGCGCTGCGGACGCAAGCGCATCGCCATGTTGTCGGGGTCCCTGGCCCACTACAGTATCCAGCAGCGCAACCGGGGTTTCCGCCAGGCGCTGTTCGACGCCAGGGTGTTCGCCGATCCCGACCTGGAAGTCATCGTCCCCACCATGGGCGAAGGAGACGAGGCGGTGGTGGAAGCCATGCGCAGCCTGCTCAGTCTCCCGAAACGCCCCGATGCGCTGTTCTGCTACAACGACAGCACGGCACTGATCGCGATGAAGCATTGCCTGAACGAGGGCATGAAGATCCCGCACGACATAGCGATCGTCGGCTTCGACGATATCAGCAGCGCTGCCGCCGCCATCCCTCCGCTCAGCACTATCCACGTCGACAAGGAAGACCTGGGCCGGGCCGGGATCGAATTACTGCTGCAAAAACCAGAAGAAAACCCTTCCCACATAACCATGCCAGTCGAATTGATCGTGCGCGAAAGCAGTTGCGACGACTAGCGTACACACCAGGCTTAACATGACCAATCTTCCGAATTTCCGCGACCCGGACGTCCTGCTCGACCACGCGCGCCACACCATGCGCTTTTACCATCCGCGTGCGATCGATCCGGCCGGCGGGCTCTATCACTATTTCAAGGACGACGGTACCGTCTACGATGCCCAGCATCGCCACCTGGTCAGCAGCGCGCGCTTCGTGTTCACCTATTCCATGGCTTACCGCCATTTCAAGGACCCGGCCTACCTGGAGGGCGCGCGCCACGCCTTGCGCTTCCTGCGCGATGTGCATCGCGACCCGGCGGGGAACGGCTACGCCTGGATGTTGAACGGGCGGGAGGTGGAGGACGGCACCCAGCATGCCTACGGCCAGGCGTTCGTGCTGCTCGCCTATTCGCACGCCACGATGGCGGGGCTGGAGGAGGCGCGCGCCTGGATCGGCGAGACTTTCGAGTTGATGGAGAAACGCTTCTGGGATGAGCAATCGGGCCTGTATGCGGATGAAGCAAGCTGCGACTGGAGCGTACTTTCGAGTTATCGCGGCCAGAACGCCAATATGCATGCCTGCGAAGCGCTGCTGGCGGCGCACCAGGCTACCGGCGAACTGCGCTACCTGGAACGCGCCTGCACCGTCGCCTACAACATCACCCAGCGCCAGGCGGCCCGCTGCGGCGGTTTGATCTGGGAGCACTACGATACCAACTGGCAGCCCGACTGGCGCTTCAATATCGACGATCCGGAAAACCTGTTCCGGCCGTGGGGCTACCAGCCGGGCCACTTCACCGAATGGGCCAAGCTGCTGCTGCAACTGGAGGCGCGCGGCGCTGCGTTGAACAAGGACCTGGGCTGGCTGCTGCCGACAGCGGAGCGCCTGTTTCATGCGGCAGTGAGCAAGGGCTGGGATGCCGAACATGGCGGCCTCGCCTACTCGCTGGCGCCCGACCTGAGCGTGTGCGACCCGCATAAGTACTTCTGGGTGCAAGCCGAAAGCGCGGCGGCTGCCGCCATGCTGGCCCAGCGCACCGGCAACTCGGAGTATTGGGACTGGTACCAGCGCTTGTGGGCTTACAGCTGGACCCACTTTGTCGATCACGTGCATGGCGCGTGGTACCGCATCCTGTCCGCCGACAACCGCAAGCTGAGCGACGAAAAGAGCCCGGCCGGCAAGGTCGATTACCACACCATGGGCGCTTGCTACGACATCGTGGCGGTACTCGAGGAGGGCAATCATGCGTGATGCACCGTTGATGCTGTGCGCCGGCGAGGCGCTTACCGACATGATCTACCAGGGCGATGAACGCTGGATCAGCCGCGTCGGCGGCTCGGTATGGAACGTGGCACGTGCATTGGCCGTGCTGGGCGAGCGCACCGCATTCGCGGGCGCCATCAGCCGCGACCGATTCGGCGACGCGCTGTGGGCGGCCAGCGAAGCCGTTGGCCTTGATTTGCGCCTGATGCAGCGTGTCGAACGTTCGCCGCTGCTGGCAATCGTGGAGCAGGGAGAACCCCCGCGCTATTTCTTCATCGGCGACGACAGCGCCGACCTGCATTTCGATCCGGAAGCGCTGCCGGAGTACTGGTCGCGCG
>JBCNOX010000651.1:0-2984 GCA_039593645.1 Pseudoduganella sp. | reverse complement strand
CCGTATCTTTCCGCCGGCGCGGCGGAAGGCACCCTGCTGCGCAAGGCAGCGCACGCCCACGGCCGGGAACCCGCCTGCGGCTGCTGAACAACGCGCGGCTTGCTGGCCGCCGCTGCCTATGCCATCCTGCATACTCTTTCCAAAAAAACAAGGAAAAGACTATGCAACGGAGTACCCCTACCAAGCGCCTCGCGCGCACTGCCGGCCTGCTGTATCTGGTTGTCGTCGTCGCCGGCATCTTCGCCTTGATGTACGTTCCCTCCCAGCTCAAGATCGGCAATGACCCCGCCGCCGCCCTCGCCAGCATCGACGCCCACGAGAGCCCGTTCCGCGCCGGGATCGCCGCGAGCCTGGTGTGCTACCTTGCCTTCCTGCTGCTGCCGCTGGCGCTCTACAAACTCCTCAACCAGTACGACCGCAGCGCCGCTGTAATGATGGTGGCATTGGCAGTCGCCAGCGTGCCGCTGTCCTTCGCCAACGTCGGCCACCGGCTGGAAGTGCTGAACCTGATCAGCGGTGCCGACTACCTGCGCGGCATTGCGCCGGAAGCGCTGGCGCAGCAGGTCATGCTGTCCCTGAAGGCCTACAGCAAGGGCATGATCCTGAACCAGGTGTTCTGGAGCTTGTGGCTGGCGCCCTTCGGCTATCTGGTCTACAAATCGGGCATCCTGCCCAAGCTGCTCGGCATCTTGCTGATGGCCGGCAGCGCGGGCTATGCCGCGGAGGCCTTCGGCTACATCCTGCTGGCCGATTTCGCTGAACTGCCGGGCACCGGCCTGCTGTCGATCCCCGCCTCGCTCGGCGAGATCGGAACGTGCCTGTGGCTTTGCATCATCGGCGCGCGCGAGCCGGCGCATAGCGCGGACGCCTATAATGCGGGGATAAAAATCGCCCGGAACTGAAATATGAAATCTGTACTTGTCCTTTTCCTGCTGACCATCAAGAGCAGCTTTATCAACGACGAAGAGTCCGAAGCCACCGACGAGCAGTTCGACACCATCCAGTTCGTGCAGACGGAAAAAGGCACCTGGCGCTTCAAGACCTTCGCCGAAGACGAGGATGTGCACCTGTGGAGCATCGAGGCCGATGGTGACCTGGTCGAGCTGGCGATCGAAACCACCAACCGTCACTACGGCGACGTGATCGACGAGGCCTTCATCATCGAGAGCGATGACGGCGTGGAAGGCCTGCGCCGCGAGCTGAAAAAGCAGGGTTTGAGCGACAACCTGCAGATCTCTCCGAAAGGCCCGCTGTTCTGGTCCCCGCCGGGCTCAAACTACAGCCCTAAATCTGCACCAGCGCACTGATTGAATTGAAGCACCGGCCAGCGCCTTAGTTGTTTAGAATGCCAAAGTTTAAACAACTATTGCACTGGCCATGAACCAAGTCCTGACTCCTCCGAACGAAGAAAACAGCAGCATCGACAAGATCGCCCTCGCCAAGCAACTGGCCGGCGACATCACGCGCGGCGCCGGGGCCGGCATTGTGCGTACCGCACTGGCAATACTGGCAGCGGTGATCGTCAATGCGCTTGGCGTCACGCTCTTGTTCCGCAGCGAACTGGGCAGCGGTCATGGCTCGGCCATGATCTACGCGGCCTTTGTTGCGGCGCCCTTCATGATCGCCGTCGGCTTGACCGGCACGATGGCTTACAAACTTGGGCTGCAGGGCATCCTGGCACGCGTGGTGGAAAGCCAGTCGGGCCTGATCGCCAAACTCGGCTCGGGCATCCTGGAAGCGTTCCTGCGCAGCGTGAAGTACGAACCAGGCCGTCCGCTGTCGGAAAAATTCCTTGGCGGCTGGCGCAGCTTCCTGAACCTGCAATCCGGCCTGCCCAAACCGCTACCATGGCTGCTTGGCAGCCTGACCTCGCGTATCCCGCTGTCCGAAACCATCACCGAAGTCGCCACCACCGGCATGACCCTGCGCGAAGTGGCGCATGCCGCGATGTCGCGCACGATTGCCGATGCTGCCGCCGGCCACCTGCGGCCGTCCAACCAGGGCCTGTTCATCTTCCTCGCGATCCAGTTCGGCATGTGGTTCCCGATCGGCCTGCTGGTCCGCTACATGTTCGGCTGATCGTTACAGGCTGCGCTTACTCTCGAAGTAGCGCCACTCGCCCGTCAGCGGGTCGGGGAAGCCGATGGCCTTGGCCAGCAGCTTGAGCGGCGACGACACGTCGTCCTGCTTGCACGGCAAGGCGACAGGATAGAAGACATCATTCACGATCGGGATGCCGAGCGACGACAGGTGTACGCGCAACTGGTGCTGGCGGCCGGTGTGCGGCCACAACCGGTACAGCACATGTTCGCCGCGCTGCTCGATCACGTCGATCATCGTCTCGGAATTCGGCTCGCCCGGTTCTTCCTTCATGGTGAAGAACTTGTCGCCCTCCACCATGCGGCTGCGATAGACGAAGGGGAATTCGCGGCCCGGCAGCGGCCCGGCCAACGCCTCGTACTCCTTCTGCACCAGCCGTTTCTGGAACAGCGACTGGTAATCGCCCCGGCTTTGCGCATTGCAGGAGAAGATCACCAGCCCGGCCGTCTCCCGGTCAAGGCGGTGGATTGGCACCAGGTCTTCGATGCCCAGCTTGCGGCGCACCCGCACCAGCAAGGTCTCCTTGACGAAGCGGCCGGACGGAATCGTCGGCAGGAAGTGCGGCTTGTCGACCACCACGATATGCTCGTCCTGGTGCAGCACTTCTTCTTCAAACGGAATCGGGAATTCGTAATCGAGCTCGCGGTAGTACCAGATACGGGCGCCGCGCACGTAGCGTGATCCTGGCTGCACCGGCACGCCCTTGCCGTCCACTACGTCGCCGCGCGCCATGCGCTCGCGCCACTGGGCTTCCGTTACGGCCGGATAGTTGGCGGACATGAAGGTGATCATGTCCGGCCAGTCGCCCTCCGGCAGCCACAGGTAGCTGGGCGTGACGCCATCGCGCATCGGCAGTGGCGGGGCGCCCGCGGCTTGCTTCGGGC
>JBCNOX010000650.1:0-2988 GCA_039593645.1 Pseudoduganella sp. | reverse complement strand
CGCCGATGCCGATCGATATCTACGACGCGGTGACCTGGAGCGCCATTACGCCGCTGTCCGAGCAGTCGATCGCGCAGAACTTCCAGACGCTGGACTTCCCTGACTTCACGCGTGGCCAGTGGAGCAAGCGCAAGCCGATCTTCGCGTTCGACGAGCGCTACTGATGAAGCGCACGCGAATAGCGCTGGCATCCCTCTGCCTCGGCCTGGCGGCACTGGCCGTGCAGAGCCCTGCCGGGGCGCAGTCCGAGCCCTACAAGGTGTTCGACACGCGGCCTGTCATTACCGAAGGGCCGTACCTGTCTGCGCTGTCCGATTCTTCGGTGTCGGTAATGTGGATGACCGATGCGCCGAGCCACGCCAAGGTGCGCCTGAGCGACGGCGAGACAGTGCGCGAAATCGAACCGCAGGCTGATGGCCTGGTGCCGGTCGGACTGCGGCACGTGGTGACGATCACCGGGCTGGCGCCCGGCAAGCGTTATTCCTACGAAGCCATCGCCACCCGCGTGGTGAAGCTGAAGCCCTACTGGCCGGACAAGGGCTTAAGCATCAGCAGCCAGGCGGCTGCCTTCACGACCTTCAGCCCTCAGCATCCCAAGGTTTCCTTCAGCGTGGTCACCGATACCCACGAGGACACGGCGCGCATTGGCCGCCTGATGAAAATGGTCGACTGGTCGGGCACCGATGCACTGCTGCACCTGGGCGACGCTTTCCATTGGCTCGATTCCGAGGAACAGTTGTGGGCCAAATGGCTGCGACCCACGGTGGCTGCGATGGGGCCAGGCAAGCCGCTGCTTTTCGCGCGCGGCAATCACGAACTCCGCGGCGCGTTCGCGCGCCAACTGGCCGGCTACGTGCCCACGCCGGAGGGGAAATACTACTATGCGCGCGCCATGGGGCCGGTCCACCTGCTGGTGCTCGACACCGCCGAAGACAAGCCCGACGACACCAATGTCTACGCCCAGTTGAATCGCACGGCGCCTTACCGCGAAGACGAACTGGCTTGGCTGCGCGCGCATGCCGGCGGCAACAAGCACTTCGCCAGCGCGCCATTCCGGGTGATCGCAATGCACCAGGGCGACTGGGGCTGGCTGCCCGACAACGGCGCGGCTTGGACTGCATTGGCTAACCAGTCCGGGGTCGACCTGGTGATCGCCGGCCATGATCACGCCTTTTCCTACCAGCCGCCTGACAAGGCGCACGCGTACCACCTTCTGGTCCTCGGCCAGGACCAGCTGGCGCGCGTCGACGCCACGGAGCGCACGCTGACCGTCAAGGTGCTCAACGACAAAGGCGCGCCGGTCCACACATTCACCATTCCTTCACGGCGCTGATGTACTATTGCCATTCTCTTAACCATTTAGAAAGAGTAAGAGGATGAGGAAAAAAGTGATATCCGCCGCGGCATTGTGCCTGCTGGCGGCAGGCGCCTGGGCGCAGGAAGAGGCCCCGGTACCTGAAGGTGAAAAGGTTGTGATCACGGGCCAGCGCCCTGGCCCGGGCCTGTGGAAGGTCAGCAAGGACGATCATGTGATGTACGTCTTCGGCGACTACGCGCCGTTGCCGATCAAGATGGATTGGCGCTCCAACGAAGTCGAATCCATCATCGCCAAATCGCAGGAGTACTTGCCGAAACCATCGTTCGGCATCTCGGTTGGCTGGTGGGGCGGCATCAAGATGCTGCCATTTGCCATCGGCGCCAAGGACAACCCGAATGGCGGCAAGCTGATCGACGTGCTGCCGGCAGAGACCTACGACCGCTGGCAAGCGCTCAAAACCAAATACATCGGCAAGAACGACGGCATCGAGCGTGAACGGCCGATGTTCGTAGCCGACACGCTGTACCGGCAAGGCCTGGAAAAGAATGGACTGACCATGCGCACCGGCGTGTACGCCAAACTCGATCAGTTGGTGAAGCAGTACAAGGTCAAGGTCACCACCAGCAACGTCGAGACCGAACTCGAAAGCCCGTCCCAGGCCCTGCGCGCCTTCAAGAACTCGCCGGGAACGGACGTGCTTTGCTTCGCCAGGACGGTGGAGCGGCTGGAGTCGGACCTCGACGCAATGCGCGTGCGCGCCAACGCCTGGGCGGTCGGTGACATGTCGAAGATCACGTCGCTGAGCTTTGCCGACCGCGAAGCCGCCTGCGCGGACGCGATCCTGAACAACGATGCATTCAAGGCAAACGAGAAGCTGAAGCAGGCGAAGGAAACGATGCGGAAGAACTGGCTGGCCAATGCGGAGCGCGCACTGGAAGCCAACAGCTCGACCTTCGCCGTGCTGTCGCTGGCGCAGTTGCTTGATCCGAAAGGGCCCCTGGCCGAACTGCAGGCCAAGGGCTACAAGGTAGAGGCGCCCGAGTAAACGCCTCGGCGGTTCAGGCGCGTTTTGACTTGCTGCCGGCTTGCGGCGGCAGCTTGAACACTTCCAGCGCCTTGGCGACGGCCTGCGCCTGCAGGTCCAGAACTCCGGTCGCTGCGGAAGCTTCTTCCACCATCTGGCTGTTCTGGCGCGTTACTTCATCAAGCTGCACGATGGCGTCTTTCACCTGATTGACGCCATCGCTCTGCTCGCGCGTCGCGCCGCGGATATCGCCCATGATGGCGGCCACGCGGCCAATCGCGGCAATTACCGCGTCCATGTCATTGCCCGCGGTGGTGGCCACGCTGGCGCCGCCTTCGATCTTGTCGGCGGAAGCGTCGATCAGTGCCTTGATGTCCTTGGCCGCCGCCGCGCTGCGCTGAGCCAGGCTGCGCACTTCGCTCGCAACGACCGCGAAACCACGGCCGCTTTCGCCGGCGCGCGCTGCCTCCACCGCCGCGTTGAGCGCCAGGATATTGGTCTGGAAAGCGATGCCGTCGATCAGGCCGATGATGTCGACGATCTTGTGCGAGGACTGGCGGATTTCGTCCATCGCCGTCACCACCTGCGCAACGGCCACGCCGGTGCGCTCGGCCAGCGCGGTCGCTTCGTTGGCGACGCCATTGGC
>JBCNOX010000065.1:0-14755 GCA_039593645.1 Pseudoduganella sp. | reverse complement strand
AACGGCCCGCGCCCTGTGAAGGACAAGAAGACCGGCGAAATCACCTACACCAAGCGCGCCAAGTATGGCCTGATCGGCGTGGTGATCCACGAGGTCGGCCACAATTACTTCCCGATGATCGTCAACAGCGACGAGCGCCAGTGGACCTGGATGGATGAAGGCCTGAACACCTTCGTGCAGTCGCTGGCGCAGGAAGCCTGGGAAGAGGATTACCCTGCTGGCCGCGGGGACCCGCGCTTCATCGTCGACTACATGCGCTCGAAGAACCAGGTGCCGATCATGACCAACTCGGAGTCGCTGCTCCAGTTCGGCAACAACGCTTATGCCAAGCCTGCCGCTGCCCTGAACATCTTGCGCGAAACGGTACTGGGCCGCGAGCTGTTCGACTATGCCTTCCGCGAATACGCGCGCCGCTGGAAATTCAAGCGCCCTACCCCGGCCGACTTCTTCCGCACCATGGAAGACGCTTCCGGCACCGACCTTGACTGGTTCTGGCGCGGCTGGTTCTACACCACCGATGCGGTCGACGTGTCGATCGACGGCATCAGCGAGTACGGCGTGAGCACCAAGAATCCTGAAACCGAGAAGGCCTGGAAGAAGGCGCAGCGCGATGCGGAACCGGTCTCCATCATCGACCAGCGCAACAAGGGCATGGTGCGCAAGGTGGACGAGCAGCCCGCGCTGAAGGATTTCTACAACGAGCACGACGACTTCACCGTCACCAATGCCGACCGCAACAAGTTTGCCGAGCAGACCGCCGACCTGGAACAGTGGGAAAAAGACCTGCTGGCACAAGGCAAGCACCTGTACCTGGTGGACTTCTCCAACCTGGGCGGCCTGGTAACCCCGCTGGTCCTGCAGATCGAACTCAAGTCGGGCAAGAAGTACATCGAGCGCGTTCCTGCCGAAGTCTGGCGCTACTCGCCGAAGAAGATCACCAAGGTGATCGTGACGGACGAGCCGCTGGTGTCGCTGGTGCATGACCCGTACTGGGAAACGGCCGACATCGACCAGTCGAACAACGCCTGGCCGCGCAAGGTGACGCCTTCGCGCCTGGAGCTGTTCAAGTCGCGCCAGCCTGAGAACATGATGAAGGACTTCAACACCCCGCTGAAGAAGCAGGATGCCGAGGGTACGAAGGAAGGCGCGAAGGAAGGCGTCAAGAAGGAATGATGCGTTTCAAGGCCATCCTCGCGGCGGCGCTGCTCTGGTGCGGCGCCGCCGCCCAAGCCCATAATTTTCACGTCGGCTTGACCGAGATCAGCTTCAACCCACGCACCGGCAGCACGGAAGTGGTTCATACTTACACAGCGCATGACGTGGAGGCGCTGCTGATGAACCTGTACCAGCGCCAGTTCGACCTTGGGTTGGAGGAGGATCAGGCCGTGTTCCGTCGCTACCTCGAAAAGCAGTTCCGCATCAGCGTCAACGGCAAGCCTGTGGCGCTGCAGTGGATCGGCATGCAAGCCAATGTCGACAGCATTAACGTGTTCCAGGAAATCGAAAAGACCGAACTGCCGGCCGGTGCTGTCCTGTTCGATGGCGTGCTGACGGACTTCCTGCCGCAGCAGGTCAATAACGTCAACGTCAGCGGCCCTGGGCGCCCGGCAGCTTCCATCGTTTTCAATCGCGAACGCCGTGAACAGCCGCTTCCCTGAGCGGCGGCCCGTGCCAGCCCTTGCGCTGGCCTGGCTGCTTGCGCCAGCGACCGCCCAAGCCGACGATCTTTTCATGCAGCGCGTGCTGGTCGAAGGCACGCGCGCCAGCCAGGTTGGCGTGGCCGATTCGGCAGGCATGGGCAGCGTGTCGCAGCGCCAGCTCGAGGCGCGCACCATTTACCGACCGGGCGAATTGCTGGAGGCAACGCCGGGGCTGGTGGCCAGCCAGCATAGCGGCGAGGGCAAGGCCAACCAGTTTTACCTGCGCGGCTTCAACCTCGATCACGGCACCGACCTGCGCACGACAGTCGACGGCATGCCCGTCAACCAGCGCAGCCATGCGCATGGGCAGGGCTGGACCGACCTCAATTTCATCATCCCGGAACTGGTGGCGCGGCTTGATTACAACAAGGGCCCCTATAACGCCAGTACCGGAGACTTTTCTTCCGCCGGCGCGACTGCGATCAACTACTCCAGCCGCTTGCCGCAAGACCAGGCCAGCGCCACTGCTGGCCAGAACGGCTATGGCCGGGCGCTACTTGCCGGCTCGCGCGACGGCGACGACAGCGGCGGCGCAGGCGTCCCCGGTGCCTGGTTGTACGCAATCGAAGCAGTCCACAACGACGGCCCGTTCACGCGCGGCGACAACTACCGCAAGCTGAACGCGGTGCTGCGCTATAGCGCCGGCTTCGCCAACAACGGCTACACCATCACCGCCATGGCCTATCGCGGCGCATGGAACGCCACCGACCAGATCCCGCAACGCGCAGTGGACAGCGGCCTGCTTGGCCGCTTCGACGGCATCGACCTGACCGACGGCGGACAGGCGCGCCGTTTCAGCCTGTCCGCCGCCTGGGCGCGCAGCGACGAGAAGCAGACCACCCGCGCCAGCGCCTACATCATCAACAACCGGCTCGAGCTGTTCTCCAACTTCACTTACTTCCTGGACGACCCGCTGCATGGCGACCAGTTCGCCCAGCCCGACCGCCGCGTTACCAGCGGCTTCGACGTCAGCCACAGCTGGCATGACCATATGGACGACATGGCATGGAGCACCACGCTGGGCGTGCAAGCGCAGAACGACAACATCTTCAACGCCCTGCAGCACACGCAAGCGCGGCAAGTACTGGCGACGGTGCGCGCCGACCATATCGTCGAAACCAGCGACGCCCTCTACCTGCAGCAGCGCCTGCGCGTCACGCCGTGGCTGCGTGGCGAAGCCGGCTTGCGGCTGGACCGCTACCGCTTTGCTGTTGGCGACGGGCGCGCCGACGACACGCTGGCCAGCCCCAGTATCAGCCTGGCCTTCGGGCCATGGTCGCGCACGGAGTTCTACCTGAATTCCGGCCGAGGCTTCCATAGCAACGACGCGCGCGGCGTGACGCAGGCGCAGGATCCGGCCACGCCGCTGGCCCGTTCGCGCGGCTTCGAATTGGGCCTGCGCAGCGAAGCAGTCAAAGGCCTGCAAACCGTTCTGTCCCTGTACCGCCTGGACTTCGATTCGGAACTGGTCTACCTCGGCGACGCCGGCAACACCGAAGCGGGCCGCCCGAGCCGCCGCTACGGCATTGAGTTCTCCAATTACTACAAGCCATTCAAATGGCTGTCGCTGGACGCCGACCTGGCTTTCGCGCGCGGCCGCTTCCGCAAGACGTCCGGCGCGCCCGGCGACGCCGGCGGCGACCGCATCCCCGGCGCAGTCGAAGGGGTCGCCCAGCTGGCGGCCACCTTCACCCCAGCCGGCCCCTGGTCAGGCGCCCTGCGCCTGCGCTGGTTCGGACCGCGCCCGCTGGTGGAGGACAATTCCGTACGCTCGAAAGCCAGTGCCACCGTCAACGGCCGCCTGGCCTACAGACTCGCCGCCCGCACCACGCTGGAGCTGGAAGGTTTCAACCTGGCCAACCGCCAGGTGTCGGCCATCGACTACTTTTACGAGTCGCGCCTGAAGGGTGAGGCCGAGGCCAGGGCAGACCTTCATTTCCACCCGATCGAGGCCAGATCTTTCCGCCTCAGCCTGGATCACTCTTTCTAAGTACAATAAGGGCATGATGACGCCCTTGCCCCAATTGATCCACACCTTGCGCAGCGCCGGCTACGCCCTGCTCAAGCCGGCCGACGTGGCCAGCCTGGCTGGCTGCACCCTGGATGAACTGAACTCCCTGGTCCCGAGCTGGGACGACCTGGCCACGGACAACTACCTGAAAGACGGCGGCCGATACCGCCGCCGCCGCCATTCCTGCTTCGTGCAGGACGGCCTGGCCCTGGAGCAGACCGAGCACCGCGCCCACTGGCAACCGGTCGAATACAACGCGCTGCATGGCGGCATGCGCCGCCTGTTCGAGCCGATCGCGCCGCAGACCGTGGCCAGCCCGGCCTGGAGCAAGCTGGTGGCCGCCATCGGCCAGGCCTGCGCCCAGGTGCGCGGCCAGCACCCATGGTATGTGGAAGCCCACCAGTTCCGCATCGACACCACCGACGGCATCGGCCGCCCGACCCCGGAAGGGGCCCACCGCGACGGAGTCGACTTCGTGGCCGTACTGCTGGTTGGCCGCAATGGCATCAAGGGCGGCGAGACCCGCGTGTTCGAAGCCGACGGCCCGAACGGCAAGCGCTTTACCATGACCGAGCCCTGGACCATGCTGCTGCTGGACGATGCGGCTGTCATCCATGAATCGACCCCGATTCAGCCGCTGGACGGCATTGGACACCGCGATACACTGGTCCTCACCTATCGTGACGGCGGTTTCCAAGGCGGTTAAAAAAACGGTATAGTCTGAACACCCAACCATTTTGGAGGTGACTTGGACTCCAGCTACGATATCGCGCCCGATGAGCTGGAAATACTCATCGTCGAGGACAGCCCGACCCAGGCCGAGCGGCTGCGGCGGCTGATCCGGTCCTCGGGCTATAACGCCCGGGTGGCCGCCAACGGTAAACTGGCCCTGGGCGAGATCCGCGAACACAAGCCGCACCTGGTCCTGTCGGACATTGTCATGCCCGAGATGAACGGCTACGAGCTGTGCCGTGCAATCAAGGCCGACCCCACCCTGCGCGATATCCCGGTCATCCTCGTTACCTCGCTGACCGATCCCAAGGACATCATCCGCGGCATCGAATGCGGCGCCGACAACTTCATCCGCAAACCATATTCCGAAGAGTACCTGCTGAACCGCATCGGCCAGATGCTGGTCAACCAGAAGCTGCGCAAGAATTCCAGCATGGAGGTCGGCATTGCCCTTTACCTGGGCGACCAGAAGCACTTCATCAACGCCGAACGCCAGCAAATCCTCGACCTGCTGATTTCGACCTACGAGCAGGCCGTGCAGGTCAACAGCGAGCTGCAGGCGCGCGAGCGGCAGGTGATCGAACTGAACATGCGCTTGGCCCACCATGCCGGCGAGCTGGAAACCATCAACCGCGAAATCGCGCTGAAGAACCTGGAGCTGGCCGAGGCGAGCCGCATGAAGTCGGCCTTCATCGCCAATATGTCGCACGAACTGCGCACGCCGCTGAACGCCATCATTGGCTTTACCGGCGCCTTGCTGATGAAGCTGCCCGGCCCGCTGACCGATGAACAGGACCGCCAGCTCAACACCATCCGCAACAGCGCGCGCCACCTGCTCTCGCTGATCAACGACATCCTGGACGTGGCCAAGATCGAAGCCGGCAAGGTCACCCTGACGGTGGAAACCGTGCACTGCCAGCAGCTGATGGGCGAAGTGGCCGATACCCTGCGCCCGCTGGCTGCGCAGAAGGGCCTGGAGGTCTTCATCGACATGCCGCAGCAGCCGGTCGTCCTGCAGACCGACCGCCGCGCGCTGGCGCAGATCATGATCAACCTGGCCAACAATGCCATCAAGTTCACCGAAAAAGGCATGATCAAGCTGACGCTATCGCAGCGTACCGACGAGGAGAACTCGGTGATCACCGAATTCAGCGTGATCGACAGCGGCAGCGGCATCAAGGAAGAAGACCAGGCCAAGCTGTTCCAGGCCTTCTCGCAACTGGATAACACGTCAACCCGGCACGTGGAAGGCGCCGGACTTGGCCTTTACCTGAGCCAGAACCTGGCCAACCTCCTTGGCGGCTCGCTGTTCTTCAGCAGCGACTTCGGCAAAGGCAGCACCTTCACGCTCGCGCTCAAATGTCGGCACGCATCCTGATCATCGAAGACAACCAGGCCAATATGGACCTGATGATCTACCTGCTGCAGGCTTTCGGCCATCGCCCCTTGTGCGCCACCGACGGTGAAATGGGTGTCGCCATGGCCATCAGCGAGAAGCCGGACCTGATCCTGAGCGACCTGCACCTGCCAAAGCTCGATGGGCTGGGCGTGGTGGCGCGGTTGCGCGCCAATCCGGCCACGCAGGCGATCCCGGTCCTCGCCGCCAGTGCTTTGCCCGTCACCGATGGCTGCGCGGCCCTGCGCCGCGCAGGCTTTTCCGGCTGCCTGCCCAAGTCGCTGGAACCGGATGTTCTGATTCCCGCGCTGGAATCCTTCCTGCCCGCACACCTGCGATCGGGCAGCGCGCCGCAGGCTGCCGCGCCTGCAACTTCGACCTCGCAGCCGTCCGCTGCGGCGCCGCCCGAGGCGCCCGCAACGCGGGCCCGCATTCTGCTGCTCGACGCCGCGCCCGAGAATGCCGGCCTGGTGGCAGCCATCCTGGCGCATAGCGGATACCACGTCAGCACGGCATCCAACCCCATGGACGCCGGCGCCTTGCTGGACGGTCACGCCTACGACCTGGTGCTGTGCGAACTGGGCATGCTGGAAGCCGGCCGCCTGTCCTTCCTGTCGGATGCACTGGAAATGGCCCTTGGCCTGCCGGTGGTGATCATCCGGCCCGACGACGAGGATAACCTGGACGCCTTGGGCGCGGGCAGGAGCCGCACCCTGCTGTCGCACCCGCTCGATCCGCAGCAATTGGTCGCCGCGATCGAGGCGATTTCGCGACAGTAAGGGTTTCCACAACTTGAGTTGATAATGATTCTCATTTATGCTTGCGCGTTTTTCCATTTTGATAATCTAGTTCAATGCGCAAACATGTCCTTTTGGCTGCCGGCCTGCTGGCTGCCGCCCTGCCCGCTGTAGCGGATGAAAACCTGTTCGGCTATGTCCGCGGCTCGGAAGTCCTGCCAAAAGGCAGCGGCGAGTTTTACCAGTGGATCACCCAGCGTAACAACAAAGGCACCGGTCACTACCGCGCCGTCGACACCAAGACCGAAGTGGAATACGGCGTCACCGACCGCTTCCAGGTATCGGCCGAAGTGAATGGCCTGGCAGTGAAAAGCCAGGGCCTGCTGATCAACGGCTACCTGCCAAAAGACATCGACTCCAACCTGCGCCTGCAAGGCTTTGAAGTCGCCGCCAAGTACAATTTCCTCAGCCCGGCCAAGGACGATTTCGGCTTGTCCGCCTACACCTCCTTCGAGTATGGCCGCCTGGACGTGCACTCCGGCCAGAAAAAACGCGAACTGGAATTCGAAGCACAGCTGCAAGCGCAGAAGTACTTCCTGGAAGGCCAGCTGACCTGGGTCGGCAACATCGGCTTGCGCGCCGCGCATGAAAAGCGCAAGGCAATCGCAGACCTGCCGGAAGACTTCGAATGGCCTACCGACCCCGAGATGGAAATCTCGACCAAGATCGGTACCGGCCTGTCCTACCGTTTCGCGCCGGGCTGGTATGCCGGCGTCGAGGCACTGGCCGAAAACGAATATGAAACCGAAGTTGGCCAGGAACGCTGGTCGGTCTTCGCCGGCCCTTCGCTGCACTACGGCGACAAGAAGTGGTGGGCAACGCTGACCGTGTTCCGCCAGCTGCGCGGCGGCGGCGAGCGTTACGACGGCCAGCCGGCCAAACAGCTGCACCTGATCGAGCGCACCAAGAACGAGCTGCGCCTGAAGGTCGGCTACAACTTCTAAGGAGAGCACCATGAGCGCACATCGCTGGAATGCCTTCTTCCTTCCAGTCGCCGTGCTGGCCGGTCCTACCGCCTATGCCACCGACTACCTGACGGTGGCGCAGGCGCAGGAGCAGTTGTTCCCCGGCGCCCAGTTCGGCGAGCAGACGCTGAAATTCAGCAGCGAGCAGCGCGACCGCATCAAGGCCGCTGCCGGCGTGCGCCAGCGCAACGACGAAATGAAGGTGTGGCGTGCCGAGAAGAACGGCAAGCTGCAAGGCTGGCTGATGGTCGATGAGGTGATCGGCAAGCACGAGTTCATCACCTACGCCACGGCGATCGGCGCGGACGGCAAAGTGATCGGCATCGAGATCATGAGCTACCGCGAGACCCACGGCGGCCAGGTGCGTGAGCAAGCATGGCGCAAGCAGTTCGTGGGCAAGTCGGTGTCGGATCCCTTCAAGCTGGACCAGGACATCCAGAACATCAGCGGCGCTACCCTGTCGTGCCGCAATGTGATGGATGGCGTCAAGCGCCTGCTGGTGATCCAGCAGGTGTTCCTCAAGGTGTAACGAATCAAGGCGCGATGGACGTAGTACGCCGCATGCGCCCTGCATTGGGCACCTTCGTCGAGGCGGGCGCCAGCGCCAGCGCGGGCCTGCCCGCCCTCGACGCCGCCTTCGCCAGCCTGGCGCTGGCGCAGGAACGCTGGAGTTTCCAGGACCCGGCCAGCGAGCTGTCGCGCATCAACGGCAGCGATGGCGGCTGGGTTGCAGTGCATGCCGACACCGTGCGCTTGCTGCGCCTCGCGCGTGGCCTGATGCTGGCCAGCGGCGGCTACTTCGACTTCACCGTCGGCGGCGCCCAGGTCCGGCGTGGCAGCCTGCCGGACCATGGCGGCTTGCCTGCGCTGGAACGCGGCTCGGCAGACGACGTGGAATTGCGCGCCGGCGCAATCCGCCTGCGGCGGCCGCTGCGCCTGGTCGTGGACGGGATTGCCAAAGGCTTTGCCGTCGACCTGGCCTGTCGCGCCATGCGCCGTGCCGGCGCAACGTCCGGCTGGATCAATGCCGGCGGCGATATCCGCGTCTTCGGAGACATCGAATTGCCGCTCGCCCTGCGCGGCGAAGACGGCGGCATTCGCCCATGCGGTGTGCTGCGCAACGCGGCATTCGCCAGTTCGCAGGTGTCCGCCGCGCGCGACGATTCCTTCCCCGCCGATATCATCGGCCCGACCGGACTGGCGCCGCAGCAAGGCGTCTGGTCGGTGCTGGCCCGCAGCGCGTGGCGCGCTGACGCGTTGACCAAGGTCGCGGCCATCGCCCCCGACGAAACGCGCGGCCCCTTGCTGGCGCACCTGGGAGGACAACTGGCATGAAGGGCTATCCGCACTGGTTCCTGCGCGCGCTGATTGGCGCATTGCTGCTGATGCTCGTTACCGGCTTGCTGCTGGCGCCGGGCACGCTGGTCATGCGTGCCGAGATGGACTTGCCCTGGCGCTTGCCGGGCGATGCCCGCGTCTACACAGCCATGCTGCACGCGGCCGGCGGCTTCGGCCTGGCGGCGTTCACCGGCTCTTTATGGAGCCTGCACATGCGCGCGGGCTGGCGGCGCAAGAAGCACCGCGGCAGCGGCTTGTTCCTGGGGTCCTTGCTGGTGCTGTTGTGCCTGAGCGCCGTGGCAGTCTACTATCTGGGCGAAGAACAGGCGGGAACGGTTGCAGCGCTGCTGCACCTGGCGCTGGGCATTTTCCTGCTCGGCCCATTCGGCTGGCACTGGCTGCGCGGATACCGCAGCAAGCACCACCACGGTCCGGCAGCTTAAGCCAGCACCAGCCAACCCAGGGCGAGCAGGCTGAACACCGCGGCAACCATGCCAAGGGTGTTCTCCGACCGCTCATCGGGGCTGGTCAACTTCCAAAGAAACTTCAGCATTATTCTTGTCTCCAACCACGTCCCAACGCCAGGCTGCCGTCAGGCCTGCCTGCAGGAAATCGAGGAAGAGGCGGACCCGCAGCGGCAGGTTGCGGCCGTGCGGCAAAATCGCTTGAAGCGGCGCGGCCGGCATGCTGTGGCGTGGCAACACGCGCTGCAAGCGCCCGGCCAGCAGGTCATCGCCTACATCCCAGATCGATTTTACTACCAAGCCTGCACCTTGCAGCGCCAGGGCGTGCGCGGCCTGGCCGTCATTGGTGAGGAAGGTCGCCCCCACGCGCACGCTGGCCGCGCCTTCGCCCTCAAAGCGCCAGTCGACGCGCCTGGCGTCGCCGATCACGATGCAGCGGTGACCAGCTAACTCAGCAGGATGTGCAGGGTTGCCGTGCTGCTGCAGGTAGGATGGGGCGGCGCACAGGACGCGGAAATTTGGCGCCAGCCGGCGCGCCACCAGGTTGGGATCTTCCACGCTGCCGAAGCGGATCGCCATATCCTGCCCGGTTTCCAGCAGGTTCACCACGGTATCGGTCAGTTCGAGCTGTACCTGCAGGCCAGGATGCTGGCGCTGGAAATCGGCGGCGATGGGCACGATATGCTGGCGCCCCAGTTCGGAAGGGGCACTCAGGCGCAGCAGGCCTTCGACCTCGCGCCGGCTGTGCGCGAGCACGGATTCGGCCTGCTCCACTTCTTCCAGGATGCGCAAGACCCGCGCGTGGAACATCGCGCCGTCGGCCGTCAGTGTCTGGCGCCGGGTGGTACGTTGCAATAGCCGCAGGCCGACGCTTTTTTCCAGCTGCGCCAGGCGTTTGCTCACCACGGAAAGCGGCAGCTCGAGTTCGCGCGCGGCCGCCGACATGCTGCCCGCGGCCACAATCCGCGCAAAAGCCCTCAGCGCCGGCAAGTCATCTAGCATGGTCAATTCTCCACATTTTGGAAAATATGTATTCGTCGTTGACGGCTATTTTAGCGATTTCCAGGCGAATACCATGACATCCTTTCCAAAGGAGAAATTATGAAACACCTGACCGCCCTGCTGCTGGCCGCCTTCTCAATGGCAGCCGCCAATGCCGCGCCGGACACCCAACTGGTCCGCCCGCGCACGCAGTTCATCGATCCCTCGCTGCCGGCAGCGCAGGCCGACGCCAGCGTGCTCGCCGCCCGCCGCTACGCATCGTTCTGGAACAACGGCGACGAGGCGCTGGCACGCGCCGCGCTGGCGCCGGACTTCACCGACCGCACGCTGCCGCCCGGGCGCGCGCAGGGCCTGCCAGGCCCGCTGGCCGCTTCCGCCTTCGTGCGCGCCGCCGTACCCGACATGCGCGCCGATATCGAGCAATTGATCGTCAGCGGCGACCGCGCCATCGTGCACCTGCGCTTCCAGGGCCATTTCACGGGCAGCTTCAAGGGTGTGCAAGGCAAGGGGCAGGCAGTCGACTTCATCGCCACCGACATCTATCGCGTTGCCGACGGCCGCATTACAGACAACTGGCACATCGAAGACAACCTCGCCTTCCTGCGCCAGCTTGGCGTCATTGGAGACTAAGCCATGCGTACAAAAGAAAGCCCTTCACGGCGCCGCTTCATGGCCCAGGCGGGGATCGGCGCGCTCGCTGCCGGAGGTATGCTGGCCGGCAGCGATGCCCTGGCCGACGCGCAGCCTGCGCGTGGCGACGGCACATTCTGGCCCAACGGGGCCAGGCTGGTGATTTCGATCTCCATGCAATTCGAAGCTGGCGGCCAGCCGGCAAAAGGTACCGACAGCCCGTTCCCGAAGGTGGATTTCCCGGCCAGCGTGCCGGCCGACCTGGCGGCCAACACCTGGTTCGCCTACGGCTATCGCGAGGGCATCCCGCGCATGCTGGACCTGTGGGAGCGCCACGGCGTCAAAGTCACTTCGCACATGATCGGCGAAGCGGCACGACGGCACCCGGAACTGGCGCGTGAAATCGTGCGCCGCGGCCACGAAGCGGCGGCGCACGGGCCGCGCTGGAGTCCTCAATATGCCATGAGCCGCCAGCAGGAACGCCGCTTCCTGGCCGATGCGGCGGGCATGGTGCAGCAGGCGACCGGCCAGCAGCCGGCAGGCTATAACTGCAACTGGCTGCGCCGCAGCCCGCATACGCTGGAGCTGCTGCAGGAGCTGGGCTACCTGTACCACATCGATGACCTGAGCCGCGACGAGCCCTTCATCGAGCAGGTCAACGGCAAGGATTTCGCCGTCGTGCCTTACACCTTGCGCAACAACGACATTCTCCTGGTGGAAGGCCGCAACTACTCGCCTATCCAGTTCCTCGAGCAGATCAAGCTGGATTTCGACCAGTTGTACAGCGAGGGAGCTTCGCGCCGCCGCATGATGTCGATCAGCGCCCACGACCGCATCAGCGGCACGCCGCAAATGGTGCGGGCCTGGGATGAATTCCTGCGCTACGCGAAATCGCACCCGGGGGTGATATTCATGCGCAAGGATGATATCGCCCGCTACGCGCTGGCCAGCCCGCTGACCGTGCGCGAGGCGGAAACGATCTGAGCTCAGGCCAGCAACTGCAGGCGCGGGCCAGCCGGCAGGCCGGGGAAGGTGCGCGCCAGCGCAGCATCCGACAGTCGCAGGTGGCGCTCGGCCACGTGGGCCAGCACCTGCCGGAAATCGGTGGTGACCGGCAGGTCGCGTCCTTCGTTCAATTGGGCGTCGGCCAGGCCTTTCCATTCACCGGCCACCTTGCCGCCCTGCACCTTCCCGCCCAGCAGCCACATGGCATTGCCGTGGCCATGATCGGTGCCGCGGTTGCCGTTTTCGCGCGCGGTGCGGCCGAATTCGGACATCACCACGATCACCGTATCGTCGAACAGCGGGCCAAGGCGCTGCGCCAGCGTCGCCAGCCCCTGCCCCAGCGGCTGCAGGCGGTTTGCCAGCTGGCCGGTGCCGGCGCCCTGGCTGGCATGGGTATCCCAGCCGCCCAGCGCGATGAAGGCGAGCTGGATGTTGGCGTTATTGCGCATCAGCGTGGCCAGCCGGCCGGCATCGTCGGGGAAGCCGTTCGGCAGCGGCGCGCCGTTATCGGCAGCCTGCATCTCGGACATCATGCCGCTGTTGGCGGCCGCCATCACTTCCTCGTGCGCCTTGCGGCCGGCCTGGTACACCCTGCCGTAGCGTTCATTGCCCGCATACAGCGCGTCGAAGGCCTTGGCGATCTGCGGCCGGTCGAGCGGCGTCGAACGGGTGCCGGCTACGCCATTGGCCAGGTTGGTGGCCGGCAGCGCGCCGGACAGCACACGCGGCATCACCGGACCGATGCTGAGCGCCCGCGTCGGTGTGGTTTCACCCGGCAGGCCGCCCAGCAGGCGGTTCATCCAGCCATCCTGCGTGCCCTTCACGCCCGGCGTGGCCGATTCCATATAGTCTTGCGCGTCGAAATGGGAACGGCTGGCATCGGGCGATCCGCTGGCGTGCACAAAAGCCAGTTTCTTCTGTTCCCACAGCGGCATCAGCGGCGCCAGTGCCGGATGCAGGGCAAAATAGCCATCGAGGTTCAGCGCTCCCTCGTCAGCGCCCGGCCTGGCCAGCGCGATATTCGGACGCAGGCGGGCATATTCCGGATCGGCCACCGGCGCCACTACGTTCAGGCCGTCGACCGCGCCGCGCAGCATGACGACGATCAGTTTTTTCGCCGTGGGCGAAGTGCTGCCGGGGGTCAGCGTGGCGGCCCAGGCATGGGGGCCGAGCGGCAGCATCAGGCCGGCGCTGGCGGCAAAGGCATTCAGGAATTGGCGTCGTTGCATGGCGCGCTCCGTTAGCGTTGCATGAAGTCAGGACTGCCGAGCAGCATGGCGGCGCGCAGGCGCTGATTGCTGTCGGCAACGATGGCGGCAGTCTGCTTCGACACCGACGTGCCGAGCGCCTGCTGCACCGCATCGGCGTCAGCCCCCGTGGAAAGCGCCAGCGCATAGCTGATGCGGCGGCTCAAGCCATCCGGGTTTAGCCAGGCGGATTCGGTATTCTTGTAGCCGTCCGGCGTCTGGCAGCCGTACAGCGGCATGCCGAGTCGATTGAGGATGCCCACCAGCGGCTTCACTTCCGTCATCGGCGTGGCAGCCGCGCGCGAAGCGGAGACCACGTACTGGTAAGGCGTCTTGAACTTGGCGCCGGCGTACTGCTGGTCCATGAATTCCGGACTGGCGAACAGGGTGCGCAGCACGGTGCGGATATCGCCCTGGCTGGCGATCCAGGATTGGGCCATGCGGTCCACCAGGGCCGGCGGAGGCTGGTCAGCCACGAAGTACTGCGCCAGTTTGCGACTGATATTACGCGCGGTGGCCGGATGCAGGGCCAGCACGTCAAGCGCGTACTCGCCTTCCGCCTCGCCACGCGCGGTGACCGGCTTGCCCAGCCAGGTCTTGGCGCCGTTATCGTGGCGGCGCGGATCGAACGCGAACCGGGCGTCCCGCTTGGGACGGTAAGTCCAGCCGGTCAGCATGCGCGCCAGTTCGGTCACGTCCTTCTGCGTATAACCGCCATCCACGCCGAGGGTATGCAGCTCCATCAGCTCACGCGCGTAGTTTTCATTCAACCAACCCGCCTTCGAGACCCAGTTATCGAGGTAAAACAGCATGGCCGGGTGATGCGCCGTAGCGCCCAGCATCTGGCGGAAAGAGCCGAATACATAAGGGCGGATTGCATCGCGCTCGTAGCTGGCCACCAGGGCCCGGTCCTGCCCCTTGCCGGCATAGACGTTGAAGTGGTTGTACCAGAAGTCGACCATCACCTCTTCCAGCTGGCGCGGGCTCTCGATGGCCCGCAGTAGGCGGGCTTCGGCAGCTTCCGACGCCATCTGCTGCACTACTTCGCGGCGCTCGCCCTGCTCGCCATTTCGTGCCTCCTGGAATCGTTCCAGCGCATCGCCGGCACTCATTTTCAGCGTTTCGAGCTTGTCCAGCCGCTGGGCCAGTGCCAGCGGCAGGGGCGGCGGATTCAGCTGCTCATCAATATAGGCTTGCACGCCGGACTGGCGCACGCGCTCGATATCGCCCGGCCGCGGCCCATAAGCCAGCCGGTTCAGCACATGGACAGCAGCCTGTTCGCCAGCCAGCGGCGCCGCCCACAGGGCTGCCTGGGGTAGCGCCGCTAGCAGGGCGCCGATTAACCAGCCTCGCATGATGTCGTCCCAATACAATGATTCGCAGGACTTTCTTTATACGCTAGGCGCCGGATTGAGGGCAAAGACTCCTTTGTATCAGGATGTTAATTGTTTGATTTATATGCTCTAAT
>JBCNOX010000649.1:0-2991 GCA_039593645.1 Pseudoduganella sp. | reverse complement strand
ATGCGCCCGCCACTACGGTGCTGCTGGTGGAAGACCTGCACTGGGCCGACCAGGCCACCCTCGACCTCCTGAAATACCTGGCGCGGCGCGTGGCCGGCATGCGCGTGCTGCTGCTGGCCAGCGTGCGCAGCGACGAACTGATGGCCGGCCATGCATTCTGGCGCTGGGTGGGCGACCTGCCGCCGGCGAGCACCCAGCGCATCGCACTGCCGGCGCTGTCGCCGCAGGCGGTGGCGCGACTCGCTACAGCTGCCGGACGCGATGCAGATGAACTGTATCGCATCACTTCAGGCAATCCTTTCTTCGTCACCGAACTGCTGGCGGCAGCCGATGACAGCGGCAGTCTGCCCCTGTCCGTGCGCGACGCGGTATGGACGCGCGTCGCGCGCCTCGATGGCGCCGAGCGCGGCCTGCTGGAAGTCGTGAGCGTGAGCCCGGTGCCCTGTGAAGACTGGCTGCTGGCCGCGGTGCTGGGCGAAGACGTGCTGGACGCTTGCGACCGCTGCGTTGCGCGCGGCTTGCTGGTCATGACAGCGGCCGGCCATTTCATGTTCCGCCACGAACTGGCCCGGCTGGCCGTGGCCAGCCAGATCCAGCCGGCCCGGCTGCGCGAACTGCATGAGCGCGTCTGCGAAGCGCTGATCGCCCATGCGCCGGCGCAGCGCCCGGTCGAACTGGCGCGCCTGGTGCACCATGCCGCCGCGGCGCACGACCCGATCCGCGTGCTGCGCCTGGCACCGCGCGCCGCGCGCGATGCGGCACGGCTGGGCGCCCACCGCCAGGCGGCGTCGCACCTGGCGGCGGCGCTGCGCTTTGTCTCGGCGGCCACGCCGGCGCCGGAGGCGGCGCAGCTCTACGAGGAATGGTCGTACGAGGCCGGCCTGGTGCGCATCGACGACGAGGTGATCGCGGCGCGCCACCAGGCCATCGAATTGTGGCGCAGCCTGGGCCGCAGCGACAAGGTCGGCTTCAACCTGCGCTGGCTGTCGCGCCTGCACTGGTACCGCGGCGAGGCCGAGCTGGCGGGGCGCTATGGCATGCAAGCCATTGCCACGCTGGAGCAGCTGCCGCACAGCAGCGAGCTGGCGATGGCCTACAGCCTGCGCTCGCAGCACGAAATGCTGCAGGACCGGCCGCAAGGCGCCATCGAGTGGGGCGAGCGTGCGCTGGCGCTGGCGGCCGAACTGGGCGACGTCGAAACGCGCATCCATGCGCTGAACAATGTCGGCACGGTGCGCCTGTTCGGCGGCGACCCGGCCGGCCAGGCCATGCTGGAGGAAAGCCTGGCGCTGGCACTCAAGCATGGCTACCACGAGCACGCGGCGCGCTGCTTCACCAACCTGAGCGAATGCGCGGTCACCGCCAAGCGCTTCGCCCTGGCCGAACGGGTGATCGGCGACGGCATTGCCTTCGATACCGAACATGACCTGGACGCCTGGACCCATTACCTGGTCGGCTGGCAGGCGCAATTGCGCATGGCCCAGGGCCGCCTGCCGGAAGCGGGAGCGATCGCCCAGGGCGTGCTGCAACTGCCGCAGCTGACCCTGATCATGCGCCTGCCGGCGCTCACCGTGCTGGGCCGCACCTGCGCCCGGCTTGGCAAGCCCGAGGGCCAGCGCTACCTGGACGAGGCGTGGCAGGGCGCGCTGGCCACCGGCGAGCCGCAGCGCATCGTGGAAGCGAGCCTGGGCCGGATCGAGACGGCCTGGATCGCGGGCGACCTGGCGGCCTGCCGCGCCGGCCTGGCCGCGCTGGCGCAATACGATATTTCCGGCGTCAACCTGTGGGACCGCGGCGAACTGGCGCTGTGGCAGTACCGCGCCGGCCTGCCGCAACCGGACCTGGATGCGGCGGCGCTGCCGCCGCCGATCGCGGCCGAACTGGCCGGCGACGGCATCGCTGCCAGCGCCCAGTGGCGGACACTTGGGCTGCCGTTCGAGGCGGGCCTGGCGCTGCTGGGCGAGCAGGGCGAGGGCGCCGGTGCGGCCGCGTTGCGCGCGCTGGCGCTGTTTGAAGAACTGGGGGCGCGGCCGGCTGCCGCGCGGGCGCGCAGCCTGGCCAGCGAGCTTGGCAACGGCGACGGCCTGCCCAAGCTGCGGCGCGGGCCCTACCAGGCGGCACGCAGCCATCCCGACGGCCTGACGCGGCGCGAGGCGCAGATCCTCGACCTGCTGCTGGCCGGGCAAAGCAATGCCGATATTGCGCGCCGGCTGGTGCGCTCGCCGCGCACGGTGGAACACCATGTCTCGGCCCTGCTGGACAAACTGGGCGCGCACAACCGCTCGGAGCTCATGAGCCGCCTGCAGCAAAAAATAGGTAGGGAACAGCGGGAATCTGGGTAGCCTTACGGATGCCACGGCGCGCGCGGCGGCGTATATTGAAGGCAAGCGTTGGGGAAGAAGAGATGGTGCCCGAGGCCGGAATCGAACCGGCACGCCTTGCGGCGGCGGATTTTGAGTCCGCTGCGTCTACCAATTTCACCACTCGGGCCACTTAACGCGACACGCATTATTACCGATTTGCCACCCCGCGGCAACCCTGCAGCAAATATTTAGCTATGGGGTCGGGTGTGCGCATTGAAAAAAATCAGCGCCCGGCCAGCTTTCCAAGCGGAACAGCCGGGCGTAGGATGGACTAAGTCGAAGAGACAGAGCGGCCGCCAAAGGCCGCCGCAAGCGCGAAGCTTGCTCCCACAGCGCCCAGCCTACCGGCCGCGGCGCCGGGCACCAGGTTTGGACAGCCGGCGCAGGTGCACCCCACCCGCCCCGGCCCCGAGCGCCTCCCCGATACGGACCAGGGCGCCCCCGGACAGCCATGCCGCGCTGACGGCAAGTCCTCCAGGCCGAGATTGCAGTTCGTCCGCGTGTCATGCGTTCTATTCCACGGAACGCGCTGTTCGTCGCCCGAATCTGCACATCCGAACGCCCTTTGCTAATTTTGAATTGACCCCGCACCTCTTGCTGACAACGGGGCGAACCAGGCGAACCAATC
>JBCNOX010000648.1:0-2993 GCA_039593645.1 Pseudoduganella sp. | reverse complement strand
AACTGCCGCTGACCGACAAGGCTTCCGACACCGTTACCAAGGGCCGCGCCGACTTGCGCGCCATCCTGGAGCGCAAGGACAAGCGCCTGTTCGTCGTCGTGGGCCCTTGCTCCATCCATGACCCGGTTGCGGGCCTGGACTATGCGCGCCGCCTGAAGGCGCTGCAGGAAGAAGTCAAGGACACCATGCTGCTGGTAATGCGCGTGTATTTCGAAAAGCCGCGCACCACCACCGGCTGGAAGGGGTATATCAACGATCCGTATATGGACGACTCGTTCCGCGTCGACGTCGGCATGGAGAAGGCGCGCCAGTTTCTGCTGGACGTGTGCGAACTGGGCCTGCCAACCGCCACCGAGGCGCTGGACCCGATCTCGCCGCAGTACCTGGGCGACCTGATCGCCTGGACCGCCATCGGCGCGCGCACCACCGAATCGCAGACCCACCGCGAAATGTCGTCGGGCCTGTCGACGCCTGTGGGCTTCAAGAACGGTACGGACGGCGATATCGGCATCGCGATCAACGCGATCCTGTCGGCGGCCAATCCGCACGCCTTCCTGGGCATTAACAGCCAGGGTAATGTGTCTGTCGTGCGCACGCGGGGCAATCCGCATGGCCACGTGGTGCTGCGCGGGGGCGACGGCCGGCCTAACTATGATTCCGTATCGGTGGCGATCGCGGAACAATCGCTGCAGAAGGCCAAGCTGCCGGCCAATATCGTGATCGACTGCTCGCATGCCAACTCGTACAAGAAGCCGGAACTGCAGCCGCTGGTGATGACCGACGTGGTCAACCAGATCGTGCATGGCAACCAGTCCATCGTGGGCGTGATGATCGAATCGAACATCGTGGCGGGGAACCAGAAGATTCCGGCGGATTTGTCGGAGCTGAAGTACGGCTGCTCGGTGACCGATGCCTGCATCGACTGGGAAACTACGGTTCACATGCTGAAGGAAGCGGACCGCGAATTGCGCGCGCGCCCCTAAAACCGGTACCCCGGTGTCTGACCCGCAGGGTCAGACACCGGGGTACCGGTTTAAAAGCGCCAGCTACCCTCGACGCGAATCTCTGACTTGACCGACCGCGCCAGAAAGCACTCCCCATGCGCCTCATGATGCAGCCGCTCCAGCTCAGCATCCGTCGGCGCCTTCTCTCCAGAAAAGACAACCAGCGGCTTCAGCGTCACCACGTTGATCCAGCCTCCCTCCATCATCCCCTCCGCCGCATCGACATAGCTGTCGACCACATAGCCATCGCGCGCCGCCAGGCTGAGGAACCACAGCATATGGCAGCTCGATAGCGAAGCCACAAACGCCTCCTCCGGGTCTACCGCCGAAGGATCGGACAGCGGCACCCGCACCACATGCGGCGACGACGATCCCGGCACCACCGTGCCGCCATCGAACGTCCACCTGTGCAGCCGGCTGTACCGGTTATCGGTGAACTTGGCATCGTGCCGGTACCAGGCAACTTCCGCGGTATGAATGCTCATATCAGGCTCCCAAGGGTAGAAACTGCAAGCTTTTCCGTTTCGCGCAGGTGCTCCGCCAGCATAGCGCAAGCGCCGTCCGCGTTCCCTGCCCGCACCAGTGCAATCAGGCGCTGGTGCTCATCATTCCAGCCCGGCCGGCGCGCTTCCGGCCCCAGTTGCGCCAGGTAGAAGCGCTCCACCGAGGCGCGCAGGCTCGCCACCATCTGCAGGCTGCGCGGGCGCCCGCTCGGTGCATACAGTCCGTCGTGGAAGGCCCGGTCTAGGCGCAGCCATTCCATCGGCTCCGTTTCGCCGTCCAGTTCATGCTGCACGGATTCCAGGCGGCGCAGCGTACGTTCCGTATGCAAGGGCACTGCGCGCCGCAGCACATCGGTTTCCAGCAGCACGCGCAGGTCGAACAGTTCATGCAACTCGTCCACGCCAAGCGTGGTGACATAGGCGCCGCGATTCGGTTCGATCTGCACCAGGCCTTCCGCCTGCAGGGAATTGAGCGCTTCGCGCACGGGAATGCGGCTGGTGCCGAATTGCTCGGCCAGTTCGGCCTGGCGCAGCACGGCGCCGGGCGCCAGCTTGCCGCTGCTGATATCGGCGCGCAGGGCCGCCAGGATGGCGGGGCCGCCTTGTGCACGGGGTGGAGGTGTCTTCATGTGTTTAATTGTATACACGTATACCAGTCATCGCAAGCAGGCTTTCCATTACAATGGCGGATTGCCCTTCACCCTTTGTGCACTCCAATGATCGTTCTCGGCGTTGAATCCTCCTGTGACGAAACCGGCCTGGCCCTGTATGACACGCAGCGCGGCCTGCTGTCGCACGCCCTGCATTCGCAGGTGGCGATGCACGAAGAATACGGTGGCGTGGTGCCGGAACTGGCCTCGCGCGACCATATCCGCCGCGCGATTCCGCTGCTGGAGCAGGCGCTGTCCAAGGCCGGCGTGGCCGCGCAGGACATTGACGCCATCGCCTACACGCAAGGCCCCGGCCTGGCCGGCGCGCTGCTGGTGGGTTCCGCGATTGCCTGCTCCCTCGGCATGGCGCTGGATAAGCCGGTACTGGGCGTGCACCACCTGGAAGGCCACCTGCTGTCGCCGCTGCTGGCCAGCCAGCCGCCGGAATTCCCTTTCGTCGCGCTGCTGGTATCGGGCGGCCACACGCAGCTGATGCGCGTGGACGGCGTCGGCCAGTACGAGCTGCTGGGCGAAACACTGGATGACGCGGCCGGCGAAGCCTTCGACAAGTCGGCCAAGCTGCTCGGCCTGGGCTACCCCGGCGGCCCGGCGATTTCGCGCATGGCCGAATTCGGCGATCCGGACGCCTACAAGCTGCCGCGCCCGATGCTGCACTCGAAGGACCTGATGTTCTCGTTCTCGGGCCTGAAAACAGCGGTGCTGACGGTGGTGAACAACAACGGCGGCGCCGCCAATGTCTGCGAGCAGGACAAGGCAAACATCGCGCGCGGTTTCGTGGATGCGATTGTGGATGTGCTGACAGCCAAGTGCCTGTC
>JBCNOX010000647.1:0-3009 GCA_039593645.1 Pseudoduganella sp. | reverse complement strand
ACCTGACCCGCCTGGTGGACGACCTGCTGGACGTGGCGCGCATCACCAACGACAAGGTCGCCCTGAAATGCGAACGTGTCAGCGCCGCGACCGTGCTGCAGCATGCCGTGGAAATTTGTCGCCAGCAGATCGACGCAGGCGGCCATACGCTGGACCTGCGCCAGCCCGAAGGCAGCGTACTACTGTTCGGTGACCGTGCGCGGCTGGTCCAGAGCCTGGCCAATGTCCTGAGCAATGCGGTCAAGTTTTCGCCGCCGCGGTCGACCATCCACCTCCATGCGGCAGCGGACGGCGAAGATATCGTGTTTGTTGTGCGCGACCATGGGACGGGGCTGGAAATGGAGGCGCGTTCGCGCATCTTTGATCTGTTCGTGCAGGGCCAGGCCGGGCGCTCGCATACCCTCGGCGGCCTTGGGATCGGCCTTAGCCTGACCCAGCGCTTTACCCGCATGCATGGCGGGAATGTTACTGTGACCAGCGAGGGCAAGGGCAAAGGCTGCGAATTCGTGCTGCGCATGCCGATCGTGGTTCCGGAGCGGCGCAGCAAGGAGCGGCTGGCTTCCGGCACTTCCAAAGGGCACGCCGACGACACCTTGCGCATCATGGTAGTGGACGACAACGCAGACGGCGCGGACATGCTGCAGGTGATGCTGGAAATGGAAGGCTACACTGTGGCAAAGGCCAACGACGGCCAGGGTGCCATTGCGCTGGCGCAGCGATTCCGCCCGCACGCGGTCCTGATGGATATCGGCCTGCCCGATATGCAGGGCCATGAGGCGGCGCAGCGCATCCATGAACGCGAGGGTGGCGAGGATATCGTCTTCATCGCCATGACCGGCTGGGGGCACGATGAGGCGCGCCGCCTGGCGTCGGACGCCGGCATGCAGCATTACCTGGTCAAGCCGGTGGACCTGAATGTGCTGCGCAAATACCTGTCCGAGATCAGCGAGCAGTTCTTGCAGCGCGCCTGATGTGCGGATTTAACGGTTGTCGATGCGCGAGACGGCACCGCGCCTGCCATTGCGGTCGAATGCGGCCACCTGGATCAGCCCCCGCTCGGCAATCGGTCCCTGTACCAGCGGGCTGGCGGCAGTGGGTTCGCTGCCGTCGCTGGTGTAGCGCAGGGTGAAGCCGGGCAGGGCATGGTTGGCGCGGACCTGGCCGCCATCCAGGCTCAGGCCGGGCGGGGCAATGCGGTATTGCAGCGGTCCGGATGGCGCCTGCTCCAGGTCGAGCCGGGGCAGCACGCGCTGGCCCAGGGCATTGGCAAAACCTGACCATGCGGCGGCTTGGCCTGACGGCGGCGGATCGGCGGCCCAGGCGCGTTCGGCCATGGCTGCCAAACGCGGCATCAGCAGGTAGTCGATCAGCGCGGGATCGCGAATGGTCTCGGTCCACAGTGCCGCTTGCAGGCCGCGGACACGGCGCTTGCCGGCCTCGGTGAGGCTCTTGTCCAGCGGGACGAAGTTGTAGACGTCGTCGAGTTCGATGTAGCTGGCCCAGTTGACGCCCGGTTCGTCCGGATTCCTGTTGTGGCTCATGTCCAGGTATTGCCGGGTGGCCGGGGACAGCACCACGTCGTAGCCGGCATTTGCCAGGCGGTAGCCCAGGTCTGCGGCATCGCCGACGTTATTCCACACATACAGCGTGACTCCGCGTTGTGTGAAATGGGGATTGGGTGCGTGCTTGCGCATTCCCAGTTCTTCCCAGCCGGAGGTGAACAGGCCGTTGCGGCGCAGGATGGCGTCGACCCGGTCGTAGAAGTAGTCCCACAAATCGGCGGTGCCCTGCAGCTTTTTGCCCTCCATCAGCTTACGGCTTGCGGGCGATTTTTCCCACACGCCTGCGGGCACTTCGTCGCCGCCGACATGCAGGGTACGCAACGGAACGCCGGCTTCGCGGTGCAGGGCGGCGACCTGCTTCACGACGTGTTCGATGAAGGTGTAGCTGGACTCGAGGCCCGGGTTCAGCACGTTGTCTTTATAGTTCTGCACCGATTTGTACTGCGAGCGGTCATCCGGGTCGTTCAGCAGGTGCTGGCCGGCGCCCGCCTGGCCGGCTGCCTTCATGCGCAGGTAGCGCGCTTCCATCGACTTGATTGCAGCGCGGGCATGTCCGGGCATTTCGATTTCCGGAATCACTTCGATATGGCGCGCCGCCGCGTAACGCAGGATGTCGAGGTAATCCGCGCGGGAATAGAAGCCGCTGCCATGCGGATCGGTGGCGCTTGGGCCCGAGCCGTACTCCGGTTGCAGGCGCAGGCCTGGCTTGGCGCTGTGGCCGCGCACTGCGCCGATGCCGGTCAGTTCCGGCAGGCCCGGGATCTCAAGGCGCCAGCCTTCGTCGTCGGTCAGGTGAAGGTGGAAGGTGTTCAGTTTGAAGCGTGCCATCAGGTCAAGCAGGCGGAGGATGGTTTGCTTGGAGTGGAAGTTTCGGCTGACGTCCAGCATCAGGCCGCGGTAGGCGAAGCGTGGCGCATCGGTGACGGACAGCATCGGCAGGTCCACCGCTTGCGTATTGCCGGCAGCTGGCAGCGGCAGCAGGTCGCGCAGCGATTGCAGGCCGTGCGCGACGCCAGCGGCGCTGTTGCCGGTGATCGCGATGCCTTGCGCATCCACCACCAGGGTATAGGCCTCCGGCGACGCCTGACCGGCAACAACGCCGACCGAGAGCCGCAGCTTTGCATCAGGCGGCACGGGCGCACTGGCGGGCCAGTATTGCTTCAGCAGGCTGGCTGCCAGGCCGGCCTCATTTGCCAGGCCGTCGCCCGCGATCACCGCCGGCGCCGACGGCAGGTGCAGCACGCCGCCCGCTTTCCGCAGTTGCAGCGGGGTCGGCAGGATGGTCGGCAAGGCCTCTGCCGGCAGCACGGCGGTTTTTGCATTGCGGAGGTAGAGGTCCTGGGCGCTGACTGCCTGGCCTTTTTCCAGTTGGTCCGGGCGCGGCAGCGGCAGCAAACGGTAATCGGTGATCGCCTGCGCCTGGTCCGGTGCGGCCTCATACACCAGG